>NZ_CAXBAN010000001.1:0-28784 GCF_963973675.1 uncultured Planktosalinus sp.
TAGAAGTTTTTCTGTAGGTTGTACAGTGTTATAGTCTTGATGATTGGGCCAAGGAATTGTTTTTTCACCTGCTTTTACAGTCACATTATCAAAGGCTTTGTAGTCTTCAAGAAATGCTGTGGTATGTCCTTTAAGATAAATGGTGCGCACGGCTTTGAGTAAATAATCGACATTAAAAATATAGGTCAGAGCTATTGCAATGAACACAAAAGAGAGTAAAAAAATTAAAAAGCGTTTAAGAAACTTCATAGGAATGGATTTGTTCTTATAAAAGTAACAAAAAATGTTAAGTTAATTCCAAACTTAAAACAAGGAAGTTTGAACCGGTGGGTTTTCATGTTCCAGTAACCATTTTTTACGCCACAAGCCCCCCGCATAACCAGTCAATGAACCGTCAGTTCCAATTACGCGGTGGCAGGGTACAACGATCCAAAGTGGATTTTTACTATTTGCGGCTGCTACAGCTCTAATGGCTTTTTTATTGCCCAAGAAATGCGAAAGTTTTAAATAGGAAGTTGTGTCCCCGTAAGGAATTTCTAAAAGCGATTTCCACACTTTTTTCTGAAATGGGGTGCCTTGAGGGTTTAATTTTAATTGAAATTCTTTTCGCTCGCCAGCGAAATACTCTTGAAGCTGCTGAATAGCATCATTTAATGAGGGTGCTACATTTGATGAATACTCAATTTTATCATTTAAAATGGAAATTGATACAAGCCCCATTTCATCGCCCTTTATTTCAGCGATTCCAAGTGGAGTTTTCAAAAATGCGATTTCCATGTTTAAAATTGTTCTAAAAACTGAATTCGTTTTTCAATGGGCGGGTGAGTTGCAAAGAGACCGCCCAAGGTTCCAAAAAAGTTGGCTGAAGTGTCTTTTGGGGTATTTTCAATAAATAATTGTTGTACTTCTTCGCTTTTTACTTTTACATGATGATTGGGTGCAATTTTCTTTAAAGCGGAGGCAAGGGCCCAAGGCTTTCTGGTCATTTCAGCAGCTCCACTATCAGCCATGTATTCTCTTTTTCTGCTTAGGGAAAATTTAAAAAGCAACGAAAATAAATAAGCAACCGCAGCAACAATTAAAATAATTATCATCAACTTTCCGGAATCTCTGTTACTTCTTCTGCTTCCAATGCCACCATATAGAAACCCCCTAAAAGCAATTTGGATTACAAAGGCGAAAATTCCAACAAATATGATACTTACCACCAGCAAGCGCACATCTTTATTGCGAATGTGCATCAATTCATGTGCAATCACGCCTTCAAGTTCATCATCATCAAGGGCGTCTATAATCCCACGCGTAAGAGTGACTGTATAGTCTTTTTCCTTAAGCCCACTAGCATAGGCATTGAGAGCAGGGCTTTCTATAATCTGCACTTTAGGCATTTTCATTCCCACACTCATACAAAGGTTTTCAACCAGATTATAAACCCTCATATTGGTTTTTCTCTCGAGGGTTTTAGCTCCGGTGGCCATGGAAATCATTTTGTTATGAGCAAAATAAGCAATGAGAAACCATACAAGAACAACAGCAGTGACAAAGGGTACAGATTGGAGAAACAAATCTATAGCAAAATCAGGATTTGGATTTCCAAACTCATCAAAAGTTAAAAAGTAAACTACGGCAAATACAGAAGCCAGTACCAATAATGGAAATGCAATCAGCAGGAGAACAGACTTTTGGTTATTCCTGCGTATTTGTTTTTGGATACCGGTAAATTGCACAGCTTAAAACTTAACCTCAGGCGCTTTGTCTAAATCTGCCCGTTGTGTTTCGCCCAAATCAAACATGGGCTCAGTTTTAAAACCAAACATTCCTGCAAAAATGGTGTTTGGAAATTTTTGCACTGCAATATTGAGCTCTTTAGTAGCAGCATTGAAAAAACGGCGCACAGCTGCCAGTTTGTTTTCAATGTCTGAAATTTCATTTTGAAGTTGCAGGAAATTTTGACTTGCTTTTAAATCAGGATAAGCTTCCACCTGGACATTTAACCCTCTTATGGCTGAGGTAAGCTGTTGTTCAGCTTCAATTTTTTCATTAATGGAAGTGGCGCTCATTGCCCTGGTTCTTGCGTTTGTGACGGCCTCAAGAGTGCCTCTCTCATGTTCCATATACCCTTTTACGGCTCCAAGAAGTTGTGGAATTAAGTCGTGACGTTGTTTGAGTTGTACGTCAATATCTGCAAAGGCATTTTCGCGATGATTTCTTAAACTAACTAGTGTGTTATATATTGAAACCAGCCAAATACCTAGTAATACAATAACTCCAATTATAATTAATGTGCTGCTCATAAGTTCTTTAGATTAAAATTGATACTTTTATCAAATATAGCCAATTTGACACCTTTCTTGTAAAAAAGTTTCAAAATTTATTGAAAATATTACTTAGAGTCTGAGTCTGACTTTGGACTGATAATTCCTAAACGCTTGGCCCTTAATTCCCAGTTTTTTCGTGCCATAGCTTGCATATCAGCCACGTTATCACTTTCATCCATTATTTCAAGCCCCAAGAGGGTTTCAATAATGTCTTCCATGGTGACAATTCCAATAGGGTTTCCATACTCATCACTTACAATGGTTATGTGTGTGCGCTTTTCAATTAAGATCTCAAATAGTTCAGGAATGGGTGTATCACTTGAAGTAGTAAGCACTTCCCTTTTTAAAATACTCAAGGGTTCAGGGCCTTTTTGATCAATCATTTCTTCAAGCACATCGTCTTTAAGAATAAATCCGGTAATGTTGTTAGAGCGTTCTTTATATATTGGAATTCTTGAATGTTTGAGATGCTTGTTTTCCTCATAAAACTCTTCAATACTAGTATCTTCATCTTCAGTTACAACTACAGAAAATGGGGTCATTACATCTTTCGCCTGCACATTTTTAAAGATCAGTAAGTTTTTGATAAAGGTGGTTTCATTTTCTTCAAAAACACCCTCTTCTTCAGCAGTGTGTGTCATTGCAAGAAACTCTTCTCTGCTAAAAGTATGAATGTGCGCTGATTTTCCAATTAACTTAGTAGTCAAGGTTAAAAACCAAATAATCCCTGTCCATTTTAATGGAAAGATTAAAATGGATAAAGAGATGGCGGTAAAAGACCCCAATGACTTCCAGTAAGAGGCACCAATTGTTTTAGGAATGATTTCAGAAAGCACCAAAATCAAAAAGGTCATAATCGCAGAAATTATGGCTACTGAATTATTGCCGCTTCCAAAAGTTTTTTCTGCCTGAACACCCACCAGTATGGCTCCAACAGTATGTGCTATGGTATTAAAAGTAAGAATAGCAGTTAAAGGAACATCAATGTCCCTTTTAAAATTTATCAATCTTTTTGCATAGGATTTTCCCTCATTCATTTTCATTTTTAAAAAGGAGGGGCTAAAACTTAGAAGCGCAGCTTCTAAAATGGAACATAAAAAAGAAAAGAAAATTGATACAGATGCGTATACAATTAATAAGGCCATAGTTGTTTTAAAAGTTGATACAAAATTACTTAAATATTCTTATCTAATTACTTTTTTAAACAAAATTCTGAATATTTACCTAGATTTAGATTGAAGATATTAAATATTGAGGCAGAAAACAATTCTGCCTCAATACTTTTATATACTACATAAAATTTTTGATTTCTTCTACCCATTGGCTTGCTTGATTCGTACTTTGATGAGGGTCTAACCCGAGCTCTTCATCAAAAAACACTATTTGATGTTTTTGCCGATGCTTGTCTTTAAATTCAAGTTCAATAGCCACTTTTTCTATGGTTTTTGCTTTAGGCTGTCCTGCTTTGGGAACCTCAAGTTTGAACAGACTGCAAGATTTGATTTCTTTTAAAGGAAAAACATCTATCTGCTCTTCTTTTACGGGCACTGATGATGTTACCAAAGTTTTCGAACTTTTATCAATTCCAATAAAAAGCGAATGAAATATAGCTGAATCAGTTAATTTTACAGCACTTGAACCACAAAGTGCTTCTACTTTTTTGATGGTTTTCTTTTCCTTTCGGGATTGGTTAGTGACGGCATAAACTATAGGAACCACAAACAGTAATAACATAGCAATACCCAATTCAATTGAGACTAAATCCATTTCTTTTAGATTTTAAATTGTTTGATTTTTTTGTATAAAGTTTTAATACTGATTTAACAGCAGGTTTAAAATGACGCGTTGTCTTTTTACTTTACAAAAAGAAATGGAAGGGAAAGATTTGAGTGGTTAAGACACCTCTGAAGTCAATGAGGTAATTTGTTTGCTTTTGAAACTTTTCGGGCTTTTCTGAAATGTAGTAGTCAAAAAGAAACCCTTTATTCCCTGAATCAGAAGTGAAGATAAGCTCTGCAGCAGTAAGGGATATTTCCTGAATAACAATGGCTTTTGCACTTTGGGTTTTGATTAAAGTAAACTCTTCCTGAGGGTTTACAATCTCAGAAAGGACTGATGAAACATAACCAAAAGACACCAGAGGCTGCAGGAACAACAGCAGCAGAGTGAGTATAGGTATCCAAGTGTTTTTATTGCTTTTCACTATGCAAGATTACAACAAAAATTGATACGTGATTCTTAAAGTATAGATAATTATTTTAAGAAATAATTTTCACCACATCCTTAGCAAAATAAGAAGCAATGATACTTGCCCCGGCTCTTTTAATAGCGGTCACTTGCTCCATCATCACCGCGTCGTGGTTGAGCCAGCCTTTTTCTGCAGCAGCTTTGAGCATGGCATATTCACCACTCACCTGGTAAACCGCAACGGGCACCGTCACGGCATTTGCAATGTCACGAACAATATCGAGATAACAAAGTCCTGGTTTTACCATCACAATATCGGCACCTTCATCGATGTCCATAAGTGTTTCCCTGATAGCTTCTTGTCTGTTAGCAGGATCCATCTGATAGGTTTTTTTGTCTTTGGGAATATCTTTTAAGTCCACAGGCGCAGAGTCCAAAGCATCCCGAAACGGCCCATAAAACGCAGAAGCATATTTGGCACTGTAACTCATAATACCTGTATTGTGAAAACCTTCGTCTTCCAGCAAGGTGCGGATTTCAAAAATGCGGCCATCCATCATATCACTGGGTGCCACAAAATCGGCACCGGCTTTTGCGTGGGATAAAGACATCTCTGCTAAAACAGCGTTGGTCTCATCATTCAAAATTTCACCGTCGTGAATAATACCGTCATGGCCGTAAACAGAAAAAGGATCCAACGCTACATCTGTCATTACAAGCATCTGCGGACAAGCATCTTTTACGGTTTTGATGGCACGCTGCATCAGTCCGTTTGGGTTTAAGGCTTCTGTGCCTTTGTTGTCTTTAAGTTTATCATCCACTTTTACAAAAAGTAAAATAGATTTTAATCCCAAACTCCAAAGTTCCCTGACTTCTTTAGAAAGATTGTCTAGACTCAATCGGTAATAATTGGGCATGGAAGTGATTTCTTCTTTGATACCTTTTCCTTCCACTACAAATAGCGGTACCAGAAAATCATTGGGGGTTATGATGGTTTCACGCACGAGGCTTCTTATGGTTTCTGTAGTGCGGAGTCTTCGGTTTCTTCTTAGTGGATACATTGGTTTCAAGTTCAAAGTTTCAATTAAGTTTCAAATATTACGTTATTCGGTGTTCATTATTTGATATTCAGTGTTTTTAAACCCAATCCTTAGGATTTTTTAAAACGTTTAACAGTTTTTCTTCCTCACTTCCCGGTTCCGGATGGTGGTCATATTTCCATTGCACAGTGGGAGGTAAACTCATTAATATACTTTCAATGCGCCCGTTGGTTTTTAGTCCGAAAAGGGTTCCTTTATCATGAACTAAATTGAATTCCACATAACGGCCACGGCGAATTTCCTGCCAGGTGCGCTGTGCTTTTGTAAAAGGCAATTCTTTTCTTTTTTCCACAATAGGGACATAGGCTTCCAGAAAACTGTCGCCCACTTCGGTGACGAAGTTGTACCAGTCTTCCATTTTAAAATCGTCGTTTGCTTTGCAATAATCAAAAAATAATCCACCCAGACCGCGAGCTTCACCACGATGGCTGTTGTGAAAGTATTCATCGCATTTCTTTTTATATCCTGAATAAAAACTCGGGTTATGCTTATCACAAGCTTTTTTACAAATGCTATGAAAATGGGTTGCATCTTCTTCAAACAGATAATAAGGGGTTAAATCCTGCCCGCCACCAAACCAGCTGTCGATGATGTTTCCTTGTTTATTATACATTTCAAAATACCGCCAATTGGCGTGCACTGTAGGGACCATCGGGTTTTTTGGGTGCAATACCAAGCTTAGTCCGCATGCAAAAAAATTACAGTCGCCCACATTAAAATAAGTCTGCATTGCTTTTGGCAACTCACCGTGAACGGCTGAAATATTCACGCCGCCTTTTTCAAATACTGTTCCGTTTTCAATAACTCGTGTTCTTCCTCCACCGCCTTCCGGACGCTCCCAAAGGTCTTCCTGAAATGTTGCTTTGCCATCCACTTCTTCTAGTTTGGAAGTGATGGTGTCTTGTAGATGTTGTATGTAATTGTAAAATTTTTCTTTCATACCCCTACCCCCGCGAAGGCGGGGGTCTCGTTATTAAGTTATCAAATCCTCAATATAAACAAATTCACGTTTATTTTCCTTCATTTCATTTATGGAACTCACTTTCACCGCAGTTTCTGTTTTTTCTTTAAGTACGGTAATAATCATTTCTTCCTCCATATTTTGCATTTGCTTTTCAGCGAAAAGTTTTCTGCCGATTTCATTATTATGCAAATCCATAATCATTTCCAGTTCAGCATTTGGTGCCATTTTTTCGTGCAAATCAGTAATGCTTTTTGCCCATTCCACAGATTTCTCAACCGAGTTGTTTTTCAGAAAACACTTTTTCGCAATCAACACATTCCACAACCCATGTCTAAATGCATTGGTCACATTGTTTTTATGATGGGCTTTTTTAAACAATTTATCACAGATCCAGACTGTTCGTAAAGTCGCTTTGTGCGTCGAAAAAAAATACCTTGGACGTTTTATAAAGGTGCTTGCCAGTAAAAAAAACTGTTTGAAGCTTAGGTTTTTGATGCGATTCAAAACAGCCATTTTATTACTTTTATCCTTTATATTCCTTCACGGCCTCTATAAACGCACCTGCATTTTCCAAAGGAATATTGGGCAAAATCCCATGCCCTAAATTCACAATGTATTTGTCCTTGCCAAATTCATTAATCATTTGTGTCACCATCCGTTTGATTTCTGCAGGTGGCGAAAACAAGCGCGTAGGGTCAAAATTCCCTTGCAATGTTATATTCCCTCCCGATAAATAACGTGCATTCCTTGGCGAACAAGTCCAGTCAACACCCAATGCTGATGCACCTGATTTTGCCATCACATCCAGCGCAAACCAACAACCTTTTCCAAAAGCAATCACAGGAGCTTCCCCTTTCAAGGCGTCAATGATTTGTTGCATATACTGCCATGAAAATTCCTGATAATCTGTGGGTGAAAGCATTCCGCCCCAACTATCAAATAGCTGAACGGCATTTACACCGGCTTTTACTTTTTCTTTCAGATAGGCAATGGTTGTGTCTGTTATTTTTTGTAATAATGTGTGTGCTGCCAGTGGCTGGGTGAAACAAAATTCTTTGGCTTTGTCAAAGTTTTTGGAACCTTGTCCCTGAACACAGTAACACAAAATCGTCCACGGCGAACCCGCAAAGCCAATTAATGGGATTTCTCCATTGAGCTTTTCTTTGGTCATTTTGATGGCATCCATTACATAACCCAGTGTTTCCTGAATATCGGGAACAATCACATTTTCGACATCTTTATGCGAACGAATGGGCTTTGGCAACCAGGGTCCCACGCCAGGTTTCATTTCCACGTCTATGTTCATCGCCTGCGGGATTACCAGAATATCACTGAATAAAATCGCAGCATCCATCCCATAACGGCGTATAGGCTGTACAGTAATCTCTGAAGCCAACTCAGGGGTTTGGCAACGGGTAAAGAAATCATACTTTTGTTTGATTTCCTGAAACTCGGGCAAATATCTTCCGGCTTGTCGCATCATCCACACCGGTGGTCGGTCAACGGTTTCGCCTTTTAGGGCTCTTAGGAAAAGGTCGTTCTTAACACCCGCGAAGGCGGGTGTCTCGTTCTTGTTTGTACTATTCTTCATCATATTATCTATATCTAGCAGCGGCGCAGACCTGCCTACAAAAGACAGTCGCTCACAAAGCAATTTTTATTTTAATCTTTTTACCACCTGTACAATCACATTTTCAATAGTGGGTTTGGTGGCAATGATAATTTTATCTGTATATTTTTCAGCCTCTGCGGCGGTTGTAGTGCCAATGCAAAAGGCAGTAGTGTTTTTCAGTTGATTTTCTTTCGTAAAACTTTCTACAGCACTAGGACTGAAAAATAATACTCCGTCAAATGTTCGCTCAAACTTTTTGGACTTCAAAACCGTTTTATAAACTTCAACTTCTGTAAAACCTATTTTATTCTCTCTTAGCTTTGCAGGCAGTTCATCACGTCTCAAGTTTCCACAGAAAAAAGTGAATACTTTATCTGCATATCCTGTAACCAGAATGTCTGCCAGCTCTTTTCCATAATAAGTCATCACTTTTACTTTAATTCCATTGGCTTCCAACATCGCTTTAGTTTTTTCGCCCACACAAAAACAATTTTCTATCTGCACCTTTTTGTCCACCAACCCTTTTACTGTATTCTGACTGGTAATTATTGCGTTTTTTATGATGCCTTTCACCTCAAAGGCCACAAGTTCAATACCAATGGCATTATACTCCACCAAACCAATGCCGGCTTGCAGCAAAAGATTGCGCTGGGGTTCAGATAGTTTTTTTGAAGACAATATTGTTGGCATATCTAACACACTACACCCTCGCGTATGCGGGGGTCTCGTCATTTTTTAGTTCAATTCTTTCTTTATTTCCTCCATCAACTCCCTTCCCCCACTATTTAACAGATCTTTTGCACATAGTTTACCCAAACCATCAGCTTCCTCAATACTTACCGTTTTATGAACAGTAAACTTTTGTTTTCCGTCAAGGCTCAGTAAATTGCCTTCAAAATGAAGGGCATCTCCATCAATTTTTGCCAGTGCACCAATTGGCGCCGTACAGCCACCTTCCAAAACCTTTAGGAATTCGCGCTCGACGTGTACACAAATTTCAGTTTCTTTATGATTGAGTTTAGAAAGGGCTTCCCGGATGTGGGTGTCTTTCTTCATAGCAACAACAAGCATGGCCCCCTGGGCTGGTGCGGGCAACATCCAGTCAAGAGATAAATAGTCTTTTGGTTTCAGATTGATGCGTTCGAGACCCGCTTCAGCAAAGATGGCCGCGTTCCAGTTGTTATCTTGTAATTTTTGCAGGCGTGTGTTGACATTTCCTCGCAGGTCAACGACTTGATGTGTTGGATATTTGTTGAGCCATTGTGCCTTTCGACGTAAGCTTCCACTTGCAATAATTCCTTTTTCTTGTTTTAAGAAGTTCAATCCATTATGAAGAAGTATGTCTTTATGTGAAGCGCGTTTCAGGACGGCAGCTTCTACTATTCCATTAGGAAGTGATGTGGGCACGTCTTTCATGGAGTGCACGGCGATATCCACTTTGCCTGTTATCATTGCTATGTCAAGGGTTTTGGTAAAAATGCCGGTGATTCCCATTTCATAAAGTGGCTGGTCGAGGTTGAGGTCGCCTTCAGATTTTACAGTGACGAGTTGGGTCTTGTAACCAAGGTTTTCTAATGCAGATTTTACTTTATTGGCTTGCCAAAGTGCTAGTTCACTATCTCGGGTACCTATTTTTATAATTTCCGCGTAGGTGGAGGTATCGTCTTTATAAGCTTTGATTCCCAAGGCTATTCTTTTTCGGTAAAAGTTTCTTCTTCCAAACGGAATACTTTTTCAATTAAATCAATGGCTTCGTTTGTGCTGCCATTGGCACTGCGGAGGTGATTGGCAAAATGGGTAGTGATTTTTTGTATAACTCGGCTGGTGATGATTTCAGCCTGATATTCATCAAAGTTTTCGATTTTTTTGCGCTGATAGTCAAGCTCTGCGTCTTTGATGGTTTTTAGTTTCTTCTTCAAGGCGCTTATTGTAGGAGCAAACTTTCGGGTTTCCTGCCAGGTGTTGAAGCCTTTTTTGATTTCCTCTATAATAATTTCAGCTTGGGGAATAAATGCTTTTCTGCGTTCTAAAGTGTCATCTGTCAATTTTGAGAGGTAATCCAAATGAATGAGTTCTACGTTCTTTTTTTCAGACACATCGTCCGAAACGTTTTTGGGAATGGATAGATCCAGAATCAAAAGTTTTTTGTCAGAATAAATTAATTCTTTTGAAACAGTTGGTCTTTGAGCTCCTGTAGCGACAATCAGGATATCAGTGTTTCTGATTTCTGCTTGCAAATCGGCGTAATCTTTTACTAATAAATTGAACTTACCGGCAATTTTTTCTGCCTTGTCCTTAGTTCGATTGATTAAAGTAATATGAGGGTTTTTAGTATGCTTGATTAAATTTTCACAGGTATTACGGCCAATTTTGCCTGTTCCGAAAAGGAGAATGTTTTTATTGGAAACGTTTTCAACATTATTTAGAATATACTGAACTGAAGCAAAACTTACTGATGTGGCTCCTGATGAAAGCTCAGTTTCATTTTTAATGCGCTTGCTAGCTTGAATGACCGAGTTTATCAATCGCTCTAAAAACGGGTTGGTAAGTCCCTGCTTTTTGGAACGTTTAAAAGCCGCTTTTAACTGGCTGATAATTTCAAAATCACCTAAAATCTGGCTGTCCAGACCGGTTCCCACCTGAAACATAAAAGAAACAGCTTCTTTGTTTTTGTATACGTAAGCTACTTTTTCAAATTCCTCAACATTTCCTATTGTGTTGTCACAAAGTAATTTGATTAACACATATGGATGAGGGGCAAAGCCGTAAATTTCTGTTCTGTTACATGTAGAAGTAACTAATAAAGCTTCTATACCTTGCTCTTTTGCTTTGGCTAAAATAGTTTCTTTTGCGGTTTCATCAAGGCTGAATTTCCCACGTATTTCAGCATCAGCTTTTTTATAACTGAGCCCGATGGCATAAAAAGAAGAATGCAAACTGTTTAAATTATTCATTCAGCAAATTTGGAATAGCTGTGCAAATGTAAAGGAACAAAAAGATAAAAAACAACGCTAAAAGTACTTTTTGTATCGATATGAGTTAAAATGAGCTTAAAATTAAAAAAACAATGATAATTATCATATTTTTGTAGAAAACAAGGGGGTTTTGATTCTGCTACTTTAGAATAATTCTAAATAACAACTGTAAAAATAACAAGATGATAATTGAAGAAAATAACGCTGTAAGTTCTCTTAAAACGATTTCATTTGAGGAGGGTTTTATTGTTATGTACTTGCAAAATGACACTGTTGAAAAACAACAGATTACCAGGCGCATAGACAGTAATTATATTCAATTTCACTTTTGTCTGAAAGGCCAGGCGGCTTTTATTTTCAATGATGGTCGCTACTCTTTACCGCTGTTGGAAGAAAAATCTCTCTTACTTTACAACCCCCAAAGAGAATTACCTATTAATGTGAGTGTTTTTCCAAAATCATGGACCGTTTCTGTACTAGTAAGCATCAAAAAATTTCATACTCTTTTTTCTGAAGAAGCCTCCTATGTTGATTTTTTAAACGAGGAGAGTAAAGACAAAAAATATTATCAGGAAGGACAAATATCACCATCAATGGCTGTTGTATTAAGCCAAATTTTGAATTTTAATCTTAACAAATCAGTCAAGCATATCTATTTGAAAGGGAAACTATATGAACTTGTTGCATTGTATTTTAACCGTCCTGATGAAGTTGATATTGAGCAGTGCCCGTTTTTGAATGACGAAGAAAATGTTCGAAAAATTAGAAAAGCCAAGGAAATAATGATAAGCAAAATGGCTGAACCTCCGGGATTACAGGAGTTGGCTGACGAAATAGGACTTTCATTAAAAAAATTAAAAGAAGGCTTTAAAGAAGTGTATGGTGATACGGTATTTGGATTTCTATTGGATTATAAAATGGAATACGCACGAAAATTGCTCGAAGGGGGTTCACATAATGTTAATGAAGTAGGAATGAAAGTGGGGTATAGCACTTCCAGTCATTTTATTGCTGCATTTAAAAAGAAATTTGGCACCACACCCAAAAAATATCTTTCAACCTTATCATCATCTGTTTAAATCAATTTTATCTATGCTTCAATGTATAAAAATTGAGTAAGCTTTGATTCCTATCCTTCTTAAAAATGTATTTTTGTAAAAAATTAAACTATGAATAAGAAAGGCGCTTTGCTCGTTAATCTTGGATCACCCGATAGCACTGACCCCAAAGACGTTAAAAAATACCTCGATGAGTTTTTGATGGATCCACGGGTGATAGATGTGCCTTATTGGTTACGGGCATTTATCGTAAGAGGAATTGTGCTAAACACCCGCCCAAAAAAATCTGCTGAGGCTTACAGTAAAATTTGGTGGAAAGAAGGCTCTCCTCTTATTGTACTTTCTGAACGCTTAAGAGAAAAAGTGGACAATCACACCGGAATTCCAGTTGCTTTAGCCATGCGTTATGGAAGTATGACCATCAAAAAAGGGCTTCAGGAATTAAAGGATAAAGGAGTTACTGAAGTTTTAATCGTACCCTTATATCCGCAATTTGCTATGGCTACAACTGAAACGATTATGGTGTTGGCAGAAGAATTGCGTCAGCAATATTTTCCGGAAATGACCTTTGATTCGCTTCCTGCCTTTTACAATAAACCCGAATACATTGAAGTACTTTCAAAGAGTATCGCCGAAAAACTAAAAGGACTCGATTATGAGCATTTGCTTTTTAGTTATCACGGGGTGCCTGAAAGACATATCAAAAAAAGAGATATTACTAAATCGCATTGTAAAATAGACGGGCAATGCTGTGTCACCCATTCTCCGGCACATCAGTTTTGTTACCGTCACCAGTGTTTTGAAGTCACAAAATTGGTGGGAGAAAAGCTAGGGCTTAAACCGGGAACATTCAGTACATCATTTCAGTCGCGTTTAGGTTTTGACCCGTGGTTACAGCCTTATACAGATAGAACAATTGAAAAATTGGGTCTTTCGGGCACAAAAAAAATGGCAATTGTCACTCCGGCTTTTGTGAGTGATTGTCTGGAAACACTTGAAGAAATCGCAATGGAAGGAGAAGAAATCTTCCATGAAGTTGGAGGAAAGGAATTCACCACTATTCCTTGTCTAAACGATCGTGACGACTGGGTGCGTGTTTTAAGTGGTTGGATAGACAACTGGGCAGTTGTTGATGTTGAAACCGCTATTGCTTAATGAGAAAAATCCCCCATTCTGAAACTCTGGGTAAAAAGCCCATCGGAAAGCTTCTGATACAGCAATCTTTGCCCGCTTCTATTGGTATTTTGGTAATGTCCTTGAACATTCTGGTGGATACTATTTTTGTGGGTAATTGGATTGGCTCGATTGCTATTGCGGCTATAAATGTTGTGCTTCCCGTTTCATTTTTCATTGCAGCATTAGGAATGGCAATAGGCATTGGTGGAGCTTCTATAATTTCAAGAGCTTTGGGCGCAAATGATAAACGCAAAGCGCTTAAAACTTTTGGAAATCAAATAACAATTACCATTCTTCTTACCACTTTATTAGTGGTTTTAGGGCTTTATTTCATCAATGATTTGATTCCTGCATTTGGTGGAAAAGGGGATATTTTTGAACCTGCAAAAATTTATTATCGTATCGTGCTTTATGGAGTGCCTTTGCTAGCGCTTTGTATGATGGGAAATACTGTAATCAGGGCAGAAGGTAAGCCCAAATTTGCTATGAACGCCATGATTATTCCGTCTGTGAGTAATCTGGTTCTTGATTATATATTAATTTATGTTTTGGATATGGGGATGGCTGGTGCCGCCTGGGCTACTACAATCTCTTATGGAATGTGCTTTGGGTATGTGTTGTGGTTTTTCTTATCTAAAAACTCAGAACTAAAGATTGATTTTAGCCATTTTGGAATCGATTTGCCAATTATTAAAGAAATTGCTTCTTTAGGATTTGTGACTCTTTCGCGGCAAGCGGTAGTGAGCATCACTTACCTGATCATGAACAATATTTTATTTGATTTGGGAGGTGAATCATCGGTTGCTGTTTATGCCATTATTGGAAGAATGTTGATGTTTGCATTGTTTCCGGTGTTAGGAGTTACACAAGGCTTTTTGCCAATAGCAGGCTATAACTATGGAGCCGGTAATAAACTAAGAGTTAGAGAAAGTATTAACAAAGCAATAGTGTATGCAGCCTTTTTAGGGCTATTTGTCTTTGGGTTTATAATGCTTTTTGCAGAAGAAATTGTAAGGGTCTTTACAGATGATCCATTGGTTTTAAAAGATACACCTAACGCTATGAGATGGGTGTTTTCAATGATTCCGGTTATTGCCGTTCAGTTAATAGGGGCAGCTTATTTTCAGGCGATTGGAAAAGCAGTTCCTGCCTTGCTTTTAACACTCACACGACAAGGCTTTTTCTTTATTCCTTTGGTGGTCATTTTACCAACGTATTTTGGAGAAATCGGAGTGTGGATTTCATTTCCGCTGGCAGACTTGCTTTCAACACTCGTTACTGCCTACTTTTTAAATAAAGAAATTAGGTTAAACCTGATTAATTCATAACAACTTAATTAGAATTTGTAATTTTAGAACTTATTATTCATTTTGAGCACTATGATTTACAACTATCTGAAAGCCTTGCACCTCATTTTTGTAATTACTTGGTTTGCAGGATTATTTTACATTGTTCGGCTTTTTGTTTATCAAATAGAAGCTTTTCAAAAACCATCACCCGAAAAAGAAATTTTAGGCAAGCAATTTAAAGTTATGACCCACAGACTTTGGTACATCATTACCTGGCCCTCTATGATTTTAGCAGTTTTATTTGGAGTTTGGATGCTGACTGAAAGAACGGTTTTGCTCACTGATACTTGGATGCAGGTAAAATTAGTGTTTGTATTGTTTTTAATTGTATATCACTTTATTTGTCATAAATATTTCAAACAACTTCAAAACGATGTAGTTAAGCATTCTTCTAATTTTATGCGGGTTTTTAACGAGGGAGCAACTTTGGTATTGTTTGCAGTAATCTTTTTAGTGAATTTCAGATATTCAATGGACTGGCTTTATGGAACACTCGGGTTGATTGCACTAGCGCTTATCCTTATGATAGGGATTAAAGCATATAAGCGAATAAGAGATAAATCAAGCTAATTGTAGTAGTGGCTTGTTTTTTGATGACGACTACACTTTAATCAATTAGGTATGTTGAAAGGAATCCGTTCATTACGCACTAAAATATTTTTGGCAATGATTTTATTAGTTTTGGGAGCTACTATTCTCATTGCTACAGCAACAATTTATCAATACAGTGAAGATGCCTTAGAATATCATAAAGAGCGACTTGAACGCAAAGAAGATCAAATTAAAGCCAATATAAATTATGAATTAAGAAAAACTTCCTATGAAGTAATTACCCAAAATATTCCTTTAATCTTTAAAGATAAAATTTATGAAATTCAGGACATTCATAATATGCAATTATCTCTGTTTGATTTGGAGGGTAAAATGCTGAAATCTTCTAATGTTTCATTCTTTGAAAAGCCTTCTGATTCTATTCCAAAAGAAATTTTAACCAAATTAAAAAATTCCCCTTCAAAAAAATATACAGTTAGGTTTAAACTTGGAGATAAAAAATTCAGGTCTTCCTATTCTTATATCACTGATAATTACTTCAAACCACTGGCAATTTTAAACTTACCTTATATAGAGGAAGATGATTTTATAAGCCGGGAGCTTAAAAGCTTTCTAATCAGGTTGGCACAAGTATATGTTTTTTTGATGATAATTGCCATTGTGCTTTCTTATTTCTTATCAAAACACATTACGAAATCACTGAACACAATCAGTGAAAAAATTAAAAAAACCAGACTCGAAACAGTCAATAAACGCATTCAAATAGAAAATGTAAGTGAAGAAATTTCAACCTTGGTCAATGCCTATAATGACATGATCGACGAACTTGAAAAAAGCGCTGCTGCTTTGGCCGCGACCGAAAGAGAAAGTGCCTGGCGCGAAATGGCCAAACAAGTGGCTCACGAAATTAAAAATCCGCTTACACCCATGCGACTCACTGTTCAAAGTTTTGAGCGCAAATTCAATAATTCAGACCCTGATAACCCTAAAAAAGTAAAAGAATTTGCTCAAACACTCACTCAGCAAATAGATACCATGAGTTCTATAGCCTCTGCATTTTCAACCTATGCAAATATGCCTGCTCAGAAAGATGAAACACTCAACCTGATTAAAATTTCAAAATTAGCATTGGATATTTTTAATGAAGATTTTATTGAATTTAATTCCAAGGAAGAAAAAATTACAGTAAAACTTGACAGAGCACAACTGATTCGGGTAGTAACAAACCTTGTAAAAAACGCGATTCATTCAGTTGAAGAAGTCAAGGAGCCCAAAGTAAAAGTTACAGTATTTACAGAACAAAATAAAGCTATTATTGAAGTATATGACAATGGTGTAGGGATTCCAGCTGTAAATCTAGAACGAATATTTGAACCTAAGTTTACAACTAAAAGTAGTGGCATGGGTCTTGGACTTGCCATGGTTAAGAGTATTATTGAAAACTATGGAGGAAAAATAACTTTACATTCAGAAGTTGGAAAAGGTTCGGTTTTTCGTGTAGAATTTCCTAAATTTAACAACTAATTCATAAACTGATTTACGATGACTTTTGAAAATATTCTTTTAGAAACTAAGAATCATATAACCACTATAACGGTAAATAGACCTTCAAAACTGAATGCGCTCAATACGGCAACAATCAAAGAATTGCATATTGCCATAAAAACCGCAAATGATGATATTGATACAAAAGTCATCCTACTTACTGGCAGTGGTGAAAAAGCATTTGTGGCCGGAGCAGATATTAGTGAATTTGCTTCATATTCGGTCAAAGAAGGTAAAAAACTTTCTTCTCAAGGACATGAAACACTCTTTAATTATTTGGCCAATCTTTCTACGCCTGTAATTGCTGTAATTAATGGCTTTGCTCTTGGCGGAGGTCTTGAACTGGCAATGGCGGCGCATTTTAGAATTGCAAGCGACAATGCCAAAATGGGACTCCCTGAAGTCTCTCTTGGAGTAATACCCGGCTATGGAGGCACACAACGTTTGCCACAATTGGTTGGAAAAGGACGAGCAATGGAAATGATTATGACCGGAGGTATGATTGATGCAAATCAAGCATTGAACTATGGATTGGTAAATTATGTTACAACATATGAAGACTTAATGCCCTTAGCTGAAAAGTTAGCTGAAAAAATTATGAAAAACTCTACAGTGGCTATAGCATCAGCCATTAGAGCCATCAATGCAAATTACAAAGACGGTGTAAACGGTTTTGCAACAGAAATTGAAGAGTTTGGCAATAGTTTTGGCACCTCTGACTTTAAAGAAGGAACTGCAGCATTTTTAGAAAAACGCAAAGCCGATTTTCCCGGAAAATGATAGGCGAGAACAATTAGGGATTAACAAATATTTAACTATATTTACGTTTTAAATTTATTAAAAATGCGAATATTAGTTAGTATTTCTTTACTCTGTCTGGTTTTAGTTTCCTGTAATGACAATAACTCAACCAATTTAGAAAAGTTTGACACTTCAGACTTAAATTATGCAAATAGGACCCTCCTTGAGGTTGCCATGGAAGATGCCTTTCCGCCACCTGTTGCATCAAGAGTTTATGTGTATCCTCACATTGCACACTACATTACACTACAAAGTTTTTATCCTGATAGCTTGCCTAAAATTGATAATAAATTAAATAAATTGTCACCTCTTCCTGAGTTTGACAAGCAAAATGTTAATCCTGAACTGGCATCCCTTTTAGCGTTTTCCAAAATTGGAAAAAAAGTGGTGTTTTCTGAGTTTTATTTAGATGAGCTGGCTGCGCATTTTAAAAATGAAGCAGTACTCAAAAACTACAGCGAAGAAACAATTCAGGCGTCAGATGAGTATGCTGAAAAAGTGTCTGGACACTTATTGCCCTGGATTAATTCAGATCAATATATTGAAACCAGAACTTTTGACAGATTTACAAGCACTAAAGATCCGGAAAACTGGAGAGAAACTCCACCGGATTATATGGAAGCCCTTGAACCATTTTGGGATAATATAAGACCTCTTGTCATTGATAGTGCTTCAGTTTTTGAAGCAAAAGTATTACCAAAATATGAAACTACTGAAGACTCTGAATTTTTTAAAATGGTTTATGAAGTTTATGAAGAGTCAAAAAACTTGGATTCTTCAAAAGTAAATACAGCCTGGTTTTGGGATGATAACCCTAACACTACTTTACACAAAGGTCATATGATGGTTGTGGTTCATAAAATTTCTCCTCCCGGTCATTGGTTAAATATCATTCACCAAATCACAGAAAAAGAAAAGAGCTCTCTTTTCACTACTTCAAAAGCATATACCTTTACAGCAACAGCCATGTTTGATGCGATTATTTCTTGTTGGCATGAGAAATTCAAAACAGACTTAGTAAGACCCATTACTTATATTCAGGAATTTATTGATGTTGAATGGCGCAGCGTGATTCAAACACCACCCTTCCCTGAATATACAAGTGGGCATAGTGCTATTTCAGCTTCAGCAGCAGGAATTTTAAATACAATTTTTGGAAAGGATTTTGAGTTTTCAGACAATACCCAAAAACTTTTTGATATGGAAGAACGAAGTTTCAAATCATTTGACGAAGCAGCTTGGGAAGTCAGCCTCAGCAGATTTTATGGAGGAATTCATTATATGATTGGAGTTGAGGAAGGAAACAGGCAGGGCTATTTTATTGCCGGATTGGTTAGCGATGCTTTGTCTGAGTAAAAAATCAAAATATTATTTCGAAAACAAGTAATAAAACCTAGTGATGAAAACCCTTTTAACTTATCTCAATTTATTATTTCTTTTAATAGTTCTGATTAGTTGTTCAGACAATAAACATCCTGAAGAACAAGTGAATCGGAAAGAGAAATCTGCAGCACTATTTGAATACCTCGATAGCAGCAAAACCGGAATTAATTTTGATAATGTTATTACAGAAACTGAACGGTTTAATTTCTTACTATATGAATACCTCTACAATGGTGGTGGTGTAGCAATTGGAGATATTAACAACGATGGATTGCAGGATATTTATTTTACTGGAAATATGACTCCAAATAAACTGTACCTAAATTTAGGCGATTTTAAATTTCAAGACATTACTGAATCCTCTGGTGCACATGGAGGAAGAGGTTTTAAAACCGGAGTTACCATGGTTGATATCAACAATGATGGTTTTTTGGATATCTATGTGTGTAAATCTGCTCTGGGAGACCCTGAGTTAAGGAGAAATGTGCTTTACATAAATAATGGCGATTTAACATTTACAGAGCGAGCTGCAGAATACGGCCTGGATGATCCAAGCTATTCAATTCAAGCCTATTTCTTTGATATGGATGGCGATAATAACCTGGATATGTATCTGGTAAATCACCCTAACGATATGCGTGAGGCAAACGCTATAAAAATTACTCAAAACAAGGAGGGTGAGTTAGCACTGGCGTCACCACCAACATATGACTATGTATCTGATCGGCTCTATAAAAACACTGATGGAACATTTTCTGATATTTCTGAAAAAGCAGGAATATTAAATTATGCTTTTGGTTTAAGTGCAGTGATTGGAGATTTTAACAATGATGCACGGCCTGATATCTATGTTGCAAATGATTATATAAAACCTGATCAACTTTTAATCAATCAGGGAAATGATACTTTTAAAGACCATTTAGACGATTATTTCAGGCAAACTTCCTTCTCCTCAATGGGTTCAGATTATGCAGATATCAACAACAATGGCTGTTTTGACCTGTTAACACTCGATATGCTGCCCAAGGATAATTACAGGAGAAAAATGATGTCGCAATCTCAAAATTACGACAAATTTGAGAAAATGTTGAACTATGACCTTAAGGTGCAATTTGCATCCAATGCACTGCAATTAAATTCCTGTACAGGTAATTTTTCAAACATAGCCTATATGAATGATGTTGCATTAACAGAATGGAGCTGGGGCGTGCTCTTAGCAGATTTTGATAATGATGGTTTAAAAGATATACATATAACAAATGGGTATGTGAGAGACATTACCGACAATGATTATTCTAAATTTAAAATGGACCGCCTCCAAAAGCAATTAAATACAAAAGAAATTACTTTGACAGAATGGATTGAAGAGATACCTAGTGTTCCAGTTCCGGCATTTATGTTTAAAAACCAAGGAAATAATAGTTTTGACAACTACTCAAATATATGGAATAGTGGAACACCTTCCTTTTCAAACGGTTCAGCTTATGCAGATTTGAATAACGATGGGTTTTTAGATTTAGTTGTCAGCAATATCAATGAGCAGGCTTTTATAATGAAGAACAACGGAGCCACTCAAACCAACAACTCTTACCTTACCGTTTTATTAGAACACAACCCAGAAGAGGTTTTACTAGGCACTAAAGCACAAGCACACCTTTCTGATGGAACTGTAATCACAGAACAATATAACCCTACAAGAGGCTTTTTGTCTTCATCTCAGCATCGTTTGCACTTTGGAATTAAGGAAGGACAATCAATTTCAAAACTAGATATTATTTGGCCTGATCAAACAATGCAGTCAATTGAAAACCCCTCTTTAGATCAATTGCTGGTAATTTCAAAAAATGCTTCTGAAAAATATAAAATCCCTGAAAATGAGTTGGTCTACTTTGAAGATGCATCCTTAAAGTTGCCAAAAGAAGTAATTCACACAGAAAACAACTATATTGATTTTAAAAGAGAAGTACTATTGCATCACAAGTACAGTGAAGAAGGCCCCGCTATTGCTGTTGGGGATATTAATGGAGATGGACTGGAAGACATGTTTTTAGGAGGAGCTAAAGACTTTGAGGCAAAAGTTTTTTTACAAACCTCTAATGGAAAGTTTATCCAAAAGAGAAATTCAGAAATTGAAAATCACAGTCAATATGAAGATGTAAGTGCGTTGTTTTTTGATGCAAACGGGAATGGACATCTTGACCTGTATGTTGTTAGCGGTGGAAATGAACACTTGGAAAACAACCCCTTATATCAAGATAGATTATATATAAATGATGGAGCCGGAAACTTTAAAAGTTCAGCAAACTCACTCCCTGAATTTTACGAAAGCGGAAGTGTTGTAAAAGCGCACGACATAGATGGTGATGGGCAATTGGATTTATTTGTAGGAAGTAGACTAACACCCGGAAGATACCCCGAAGTACCCCAAAGCTATCTTTTAAAAAATAATAATGGAACCTTTAGCGATGCTACAGACCAATGGTCTGAGGAATTAAAAAACATAGGGTTAATCACAGATGCTGCTTTTAAAGATTTAAACAATGATGGTGTTAAAGAACTTATTTTGGCAGGAGAGTGGATGCCTATTAGTGTTTTTGAAATTGAAAATGGCATCTTTAAAAATAAAACCACCACTTTTGGTTTAAACAATCAAAAAGGGTGGTGGTACTCATTGCTAATTGAAGATCTTGATGGAGATAATTATCCTGAAATCATTGCAGGAAACTTAGGACTCAATTCTCAGCTAAAAGCTTCAGACAATGAACCGGTTTCAATTTATTTCAAAGATTTTGATAATAATGGAAGCCTTGATGCGGTTTTATGCCATTATGATGGAGGTGTAAGTTACCCGCTCTTAAACCGTGATCGTCTGTTATCACAAATGATCTTCTTGAGAAAACGCTTTACAAGATATGAGCCTTATGCCAAAGCCTCCATCAATGAAGTATTTACACCTCAAGAACTTCAGGGAGCAACAATATTTAAAGCAAACAATCTTAAACACACACTCTTTGTTAATAAAAAAGGAACCGGGTTTACTGCAAAATCACTTCCAGACTATACACAAATTTCAGTCCTGAAGTCTGCACAAGTCCTAGATGCTGATAAAGATGGCAACAAAGATTTAATTGTAGGGGGCAATTTTTATGGTACTGATGCTGAGTTTGGCCGCTATGATGCATCAATCGGGGCACTCTTGTTGGGTGATGGCAATTTAAATTTTAAAGTAATTCCACCTGCTGAAAGCGGATTTATTATTCCTGGAAATGTTCAACACATTGCACCAATAAGCATAGGGGGTGAACAATATTACTGGATTGTCAGAAACAATGATTTAAGCAGCTTAATGAAGTTGAAGTAATCACAACTTTCCACCCCACTCATCAAAAAATTGATTTAGAAAATGAACCATATAATCGTGTCTTTGTTCAGCAAGTTTTTTTCCTGTTTCTGTATTCATCAATCCTTTTAACAAAAGTAATTTTTCATAAAAGTGATTGATAGTCGGAGCTGTTGAGTTTTTATACTCCTCTTTACTCATCGACAAATTTGGTTTTATTTGAGGGTCATAAAGTAGCCTGTTTTTATATCCACCATAGTGAAAAGCTCTGCTAATACCTATCGCACCCATAGCATCAAGCCGATCAGCATCCTGAACAATATCAAGCTCTTTTGAAGTGTGAGTTTTGACTGTTTGTCCACCTTTGTAAGAAAGGTTTTCAATAATCTTAACAACATGATCAATTGTTTCAGGATTTACCTTTTGAGCTGTGAGAAATTCTTTGGAAATTTTTGGACCCATTGTTTCATCTCCATTGTGGAACTTACTGTCTGCAATATCATGAAGCAGGGCAGCAAGTGAAACAACAAAAAGTGTGCATTTCTCAGTTGAGGCAATCAACAAACTATTCTTATAAACCCGTTCAATGTGAAACCAGTCGTGACCTGCTTCAGCATTTTTTAAGGTCTTTTTGACAAAACTCTTTGTGTTTTCTATTATTTGTTTTTCGTCTGAATGCAAGGGTTACTTTAAATTAACATTGTTGGTAATTTGCTTCTCCAAGATGTCAATCAATACATCATGATTAAAATCAGAGACTTTTATAGGCTCTTGAATTTGAAACTTAAGATGTGTGCCTAAAGGAATTGGAAAAACACCATATTTCTGAAGCCTCCATGACCCACTGATGGAAACAGGAAGTACATAGGCCTGCGGAGCATATTTAAATAGTATTTTCAACCCCTTTTGTTTAAAAGCTTTGTTTATACCAGTTCTGCTGCGTGTTCCTTCGGGAAAAATCACAACACTTCTGTTGTGTTCAGAAATATAACGAGCTATTTTCTTAATTTCTTCAACAGCTTGATCCGGATTTTTACGGTCAATCAAAACGGAGCCACCATGCTTTAAATTATATGAAATTGTTGGAATTCCTTTGCCAAGCTCTTTTTTGGATATAAACTTGGGGTGTAACCTTCTCAAAAACCAAATCAAGGGCGGTATGTCCCACATACTTTGATGATTAGAAACAATGATTACCGGTTTTCCAACCGGAAGACTTTTGGGCAGATTTATAGTATAGCTTGTTCCAACTATATGAAGACTTCTTAATAACAACCAGTTAAAAAGTGCGACACTGTTTTTATGAGCATTATACCCGATTATATTGAGGCAAATACGTTGAATTACTTCAAACAAAAGCAACAACACCCCAAAGATGAGATAAAAAACAATTGAAAAAATGTAGCTGAATATTTTTAATATCAAAAACTTCATCCCATCAAAAATAGAAAAACCGCCCCAATTGGTGACGGTTTTTGCACATAATTTTTTTGAAAACCTTTAGCAATATTGATTGTAGGCATCCATTAAATTTTCTGCAATTAATTCTGCAGGGCGTCCTTCTATATGATGACGTTCCAGCATATGAACCAATTCGCCATCTTTAAAAAGCGCCATTGAAGGTGAGCTGGGAGGAAATGGAACCATTTGTGCCCTGGCTGCATCAGTTGCTTCACGATCTACTCCTGCAAAAACGGTAACTAATTGATTGGGTTTTTTGTCGTTTTTAAGTGACATTTTAGCTCCGGGACGTGCATTCGCAGCAGCGCACCCGCAAACTGAGTTTACTACAACCAGTGTAGTGCCTTCCTTTTTGAGGGCGTCATCTACTTGAGCTGTTGTATGTAATTCTGAAAAACCTGCAGTAACAAGGTCTTCACGCATGGGTCTGACTAATTCCGGTGGGTACATAAGTATCTTATTTAAAATTATTCTAAAGTACAAAGGTAATAAAAAATGTATTTTATACTCATTAATGATGATTTCATATTCTAAAGGTTTCGTTAAATTAAATTCAATAAAATTCTTGGGAAAGCTCTCAATTCGAATACGTATCTTTGCTCTTCTTTAAAAATTAAATTTTAGTAAATTGATACGTTGGCTTGGTGCTCTTTTAGGCTTTATTTTTTTTCGTTTTCTAGGTGCGATTATTGGTTATATAATTGGAAGTATTCTTGAATACCTGGGAAAAAACTCCAGAGTGTATACTTCATCACAAAGCAACAGAGTTACACCGGCAGACTTTGAATTAAATTTGCTCTCGCTGGCTTCCCTTGTGATTAAAGCCGATGGAAAAGTGAGTCAACAGGAAATGCAATTTGTACAGACTTATTTTGTGCAGGCATATGGTAAGGAACGAGCCAATGCTACTTTCAAAACCTTTAATGAAGTGGTTAAGAAAAGAGAGGTTTCTGCAAAAAATGTATGTGATTATTTAAGAATGCGCACCCGCTATGAATCACGTCTTCAAATCATTCACTTTTTATTTAATATTGCTCAGGCAGATGGGCACGTTTCAGAACTTGAAGTTCATAAAATCAAAGAGATTTCAGGATTACTTGCAGTTGGATTTCGTGATTTTGAAAGTATCAAGGCTATGTTTTTTAAAAATCCCGATAGCGCTTATAAAATATTAGAAATAGAAAAAACAGCCACCGTTCCCGAAATCAAAGCTGCGTATAGGAAAATGGCCAAAAAATACCATCCTGATAAACTTCAGCACATGGATGAGGCTTACCGCAAGGGTGCTGAGGATAAATTTAGAAAAGTGCAGGAAGCTTATGAACAAATCCAAAAAGAGCGCGGATTTTAAATTATTTTAGTGTAAACCTTACACCCAGGAATCCGCGAATTCCTTGATTGGGTGCATACATATAGGACGGGTCAAAAGTCAACGCATAGGGGTTGTCTGGAGTTACAACAGCATTTCCGTTTGAGTCAAATACCACATTTTCATCAAATGGGTCATCTGCACGGGCTATTAAAAATGGCGTATGTTTATCCGGTGTCCAATTGAGCAAGTTTTTGATTCCTCCGTAAATTTCAAAATTGTCAAAGCCGCCATAAGTGAATTGTATATTTTGTATGCTCCAGGTGGGACTGTATTCTGGTCGCGGATCGCGCTCTCCAAGAAGTGGTAAGCGCATCGGCCCATAGATATTTCCGGTATAGTCAATCCAGAAATTATAGTTGTAAAATTTGTAAGAGAGCGCCCAGGTACCCATAAAGCGCTCGGTAAGTATTTGCTGCTTTCGTTCACCCTGTTCTTTGGAGGTAACATCTTGAATAGTGGTACCTAGCATCGCTTTAAAGCCATTACCCAAAACAGCATCAAGACTAAAGCTAAGGCCTTTGGAGGATGCGCTTCCGTCAAGGTTGTTGTAAATAATTTGATTGGGATTGGTGTCATAATCTGGCAAAATAACATTGGTGAAATGTGTGTACCAGGCAGAAGCATCAAGTGTGATTATTTTTCCTGTTTTTTGATAGATTTTTTTCAGGTAGTTGAAATTGATATTCAAAGAACGTTCGGGTTTCAGATTTTCTGAAATGATAACGTCCCGTGCGCCGGTAAGTGCGGCATGTTCTTCTGTAAAAATATTCACCACCCTAAAGCCTGTTCCGGCATTAAGTCTGAGGATGTCATCCTTTTCAGACTTGTAACGATAGGCTAGTCTGGGTGTGAAAATACTGCCGTGACGTGAGTCATAATCATACCTGCCGCCCAAAAGCAATTTGTGTTGTTCTGAAAAATTAATTTCATCCTGAACAAACAGTGAAGGAATGGCAACTTCATCAGGCTGTGGTGTAGCAGGGGTGTTGTCATTGTAAAAATTATAACGCAGTGCTGCACCAAATAGCAAGTCGTGTTGTTTTATTTTTTTATCCCAAAGAAGTTGCCCAAAACCAATGCGTTGTTGTGCCAGGTATTTTACATCTCCGTAAACCGAATTCTGGTCATGGTCTGTGAGCGAAAATTGAAAAAACATTTTTTCCTTTAAAGGAAGCTGATAGTTCCCTAACAGTTCCCATCGGGAGGTATAAATACTTTCACCATATACTTCATCGCCTCCGCGAAAGAAGGGGTTCCATTGCATCTCTCCACCCCAGCGGTCTTCATAGAAATAACGCCCTGCCAGTGAAAATTTTCTGTTATCCCTGCGACTAAAATCCCATTTCTGAAATATAGAAATACGGTCCTGCAGGGTGACGTCTGTAAAATTATCATTGTTTTTATCCTTGGGATTGCTGTAATTAAAATAATTCAAACCTAAAAGCATGGTTGCTTTTTCACTCACTTTTGCACGGTAGGAAATGTCAGTGTTTATCTCTCCCCAGCTTGTAGTGTTGAGGTCAACCGAAAATTTCGGGGCGTGTTCCGGCAGCATGGTAATGACATTAATCAGTCCGCCCACGGCTTCACTTCCGTAAAGAGAAGAGGCCGGTCCTTTCACAATTTCCACTTGTTCAATCAGAGAATTGGGGATGCCTGAGAGGCCGTAAACAGTTGATAAACCACTTACAATAGGCATACCGTCTATCATTACCAATGTGTAAGGGCCTTCAAGCCCGTTGATGTGAATGTCGCCGGTGTTACAGACATTGCAATTGAGTTGCGGACGCACACCATTGATGTTTTGCAAGGCTTCAAATATATTGGGGGTGGGGTTTTTTCTAAAAAATGAAGG
Organism: uncultured Planktosalinus sp.; assembly: GCF_963973675.1. NCBI lineage: Bacteria > Pseudomonadati > Bacteroidota > Flavobacteriia > Flavobacteriales > Flavobacteriaceae > Planktosalinus > uncultured Planktosalinus sp. Next base: position 27,049 of record NZ_CAXBAN010000001.1, read on the forward strand.
GCGATATACCTCAACAGGAACCGGACTCTCCAGTCTATTAACCGGTTTAAGTGTGCCCGAAACTACGATTTCATCCAACAATTCATTTTCATTCAGGACAAAATCAATGTTCGTATTTTGATTGCGAACCGTGATTTGTTTGCGTTCCGAGATGAATCCTGTGTAGGAAGCAACAAGCACATAAGAACCGGGCTTTATTCCTTGTAGAATATAATTTCCATTGATATCAGTAGTGGTACCTTTTGAGGCGCCTTCAAAATAAACATTTACAAAAGACAAAGGTTCATCACTTGCACGCACCGTTCCGGTGATGCTATAAGATTCCTGAGCTACTACAAACTGACTAGCAAACAAGAGTATAAGCAACCATTTTTCCATATTAAAACAATAATTATTTGACAAAGGTATAAAATATATTTAGATAAGACTAAAAATGTATTTTATTTAAATTAAATTTGTATTTTTGCAGAAGTAAATACGTTGGTATGTTTAGCGATTCAGAAGAAAATTATTTAAAAGCTATTTTTCATTTGGAAAGGTTTTCGAAAGAAGGCGTTTCAACGAATGCCATTGCAGAGCAAATGCACACCAAAGCCTCTTCTGTGACGGATATGCTTAAAAAACTGGCAGAGAAAAAACTGGTAAATTATGTGAAATATCAGGGTGTTACACTTACAAATGAAGGAAAGAAAACCGCCGCCAAAATCATCAGGAAGCATCGTTTATGGGAAGTTTTTTTGGTAGAAAAACTCGATTTTAGCTGGGATGAGGTTCATGAAATTGCAGAACAGCTCGAGCATATAGAGTCTGATGTGCTAATAGAAAAGCTGGACAGGCACCTTGATTTTCCAAAGTTTGATCCCCATGGCGACCCCATTCCTTCCAATGACGGCACCTTTCCTGAAAGAGATAAAGTGCTGCTCAGTGACTTGAGTATTGGGGAATCAGGAGTTTGTGTGGGAGTTAAAGACACCTCCTCTTCTTTTTTGAAATTTCTTGATAAAAACGGAATCGCACTCGGAAAAAAAATAAAAGTGATTGATCAGGAAGAATTTGACAATTCACTGCACATACAGGTCGGAAAAGAATTATTTACCATATCACATATCATTGCTTCAAACTTATATTTAAAATCCAATTAATTTATGAATGATGTAATTGCTTATTTTGAACAACTGGATCCTATCCTGGCAGCGCTTTATGCAACTTTATTTACCTGGGGCTTGACTGCTTTAGGCGCCTCGGTTGTTTTTTTGTTTAAAACGATGAGCCGGGCTGCATTAGATGGCATGTTAGGTTTTACCGGTGGAGTGATGGTGGCGGCAAGTTTTTGGAGTCTTCTAGCGCCGGGCATAGAGATGAGCCCCGGCGAAGGTTTCATAAAAGTAATACCGGCAGCAGTAGGATTTTTCTTGGGAGCCGTGTTTTTATTTGGCCTGGATAAGATTTTACCTCATTTACATATCAATTTTCAAATGAGCGAAAAAGAAGGTATTAAAACACCCTGGCATAAAACCACATTACTCACCTTAGCCATTACAATGCACAATATTCCTGAAGGGCTTGCTGTAGGTGTTTTATTTGGCGGTGTTGCTATGGGTATGGATGGGGCAACCATTGGTGGTGCTGTGGCACTGGCTATGGGGATAGGTTTACAGAACCTGCCTGAAGGAGTCGCAGTGGCGATGCCCTTACGACGTGCCGGTATGAGCCGAAAAAAGAGTTTTATGTATGGT
>NZ_CAXBAN010000002.1:0-23066 GCF_963973675.1 uncultured Planktosalinus sp.
GAAGACTCTTCCTCTAATTTGATTACCAGGTCATAAGACGTACGGCGGTCTAGCTCCAGTTCCTTGGTTTGATAGCCTACAAAAGAGATTATCAGGGTTGAGTAGGTTGCATCCGACTCTACATAAAATCGTCCGTTTTCATCAGTTATAGTTCCTTCATTAGAGTTTTTGAAAACGACATTGGCAAAAGGTATCGGTTCGTTGAAAGTATCCAACACCTTCCCGCTCACTTTCGTTTGTGACCAGGCATTTAAAGACAATGACAAAACAACTAATAAAAGGAATTTTACTCTCATCAATATAAATCTTGTTTTTGAAAGGGTTCCACCCGTTTACAACATTCCGAAACAAAAAACTTCGCCCACATAAGTGACGAAGTTAGTTCAAATATAGGAACATTATTTATTTATATAATACCTTTTTAACAGCTTTAACAACATCTTTGCTGTTGGGCAACCATTCTTTAAGCAGTCCCGGTGAGTATGGTGCCGGGGTGTCTGCAGTATTTATTTTTACAATGGGTGCATCCAGATAATCAAATGCCTGTGACTGAACCTGGTAAGTGATTTCGGTTGCAATGTTTCCAAACGGCCAGGCTTCCTCAAGAATCACCAAACGGTTTGTTTTCTTTACAGAATCGATAATGGTTTTGTGATCCATCGGGCGGATGGTTCGCAAATCAATGATTTCACAACTAATGTTTTCCTTTTCAAGCTCTTCAGCGGCCGCATAAGCTTCCTTGATGATTTTTCCAAAAGAAACAATGGTTACATCTTTTCCTTCCCTTTTGATATCAGCTACTCCAATGGGAATTACATATTCACCTTCAGGTACTTCGCCTTTATCGCCATACATTTGTTCACTCTCCATAAAAATAACCGGATCATCATCTCTGATGGCCGACTTTAATAGCCCCTTGGCGTCTTTAGGATTGGAAGGCACAATTACTTTCAGTCCCGGGCAATTGGCATACCAGCTTTCAAAGGCTTGTGAATGTGTAGCTGCCAGCTGTCCGGCAGAAGCTGTTGGGCCCCTGAACACAATGGGAATATTGAACTGGCCACCACTCATTTGACGCATTTTGGCTGCATTGTTGATGATTTGATCAATGCCCACCAACGAGAAGTTAAAGGTCATGAATTCAATAATGGGTCGGTTACCGTTCATAGCAGAACCGATACCAATACCGGAAAAGCCTAGTTCAGAAATGGGGGTATCAATAACCCTTTTTGCGCCAAATTCTTCCAGCATTCCCTTAGAGGCTTTGTAGGCTCCATTGTATTCGGCCACTTCTTCGCCCATTAAATAGATTGTTTCATCGCGTCGCATTTCTTCACTCATCGCTTCTGCAATCGCTTCTCTAAATTGTATAGTCTTCATATAGCTATAGCTTGATTAAAATAGATTTCCCAAAAATCTTCTTTTGGAATGGCAAAAATAGCATTATTTCCACTTTAAGTGGGATAAAATACCAACTTTTAACGGAAATTTATTATGCGTGCATAGTATAAAATTAAAAATAGATTAGTACCTTCGTAGCATCAAAACTGACGTCTGTCAGTTCTTATTCAAAAATCCATATAAATAGAAGTCAAAATGAAAATATTAGTCTGTATCAGTCACGTTCCGGACACCACTTCAAAAATCAATTTTACCGGTAACCATACCCAATTTGACACCAATGGTGTACAGTTTGTTATCAATCCCAACGACGAATTTGGTTTGACACGCGCTATGTGGTTCAAAGAAAAGCAAGGCGCTACAGTCCATGTGGTGAATGTTGGTGGTCCCGAAACCGAACCCACCCTTAGAAAAGCCCTGGCCATCGGTGCCGATGAAGCCATCAGGGTAAACGCAAGCCCCACCGATGGTTTTTTTGTAGCAAAGCAATTGGCAGCTGTGATGGATGAAGGTGCGTATGATTTGGTAATTGCAGGTCGTGAATCCATTGATTACAATGGCGGTATGGTTCCCGGCATGCTAGCAGCTCTTACCGGAGCAAACTTTGTAAATACCTGCATCAGCCTTGAGGTGGATGGCAGCAACGCAAAAGCCACCCGTGAAATTGACGGAGGTAAAGAAACCCTTAACACCGGCTTACCTTTAGTGATTGGAGGTCAAAAAGGCCTGGTAGAAGAAAGTGATTTACGCATTCCCAATATGAGAGGCATTATGCAGGCCCGTCAAAAACCACTGAAAGTAGTAGACGCTGTTGCAACTGAAAGTACCACGGAAATTCAGTTCTTTGAAAAACCGGCCCCAAAAGGAGCAGTAAAAATGGTTGACCCTGAAAACGTGGAAGAACTGGTGAACCTGCTTCACAATGAAGCCAAAGTAATCTAAGCCTTCAGCGCACGAATGTAAGAATTTATACAAACAATTAAAGATTATAACAATGTCCGTACTAGTATATACAGAATCTGAACAAGGGAAATATAAAAAAATAGCACTGGAGGCCACATCTTATGCCAAAGGGGTTGCTGACCAGCTTGGCACTACCGTTACAGCCCTAAGTATTAACGGCGGCGCTGCCTCAGATTTGGGCACCTATGGTGCTTCAAAAGTTCTTGAAGTATCTGAGAGCAAACTGCAGCAGTTTAATGCCAAAGCCTATGCCGATACCATCGCTCAGGCTGCCAAGCAGGAAAACGCTCAGGTAGTTATCATAAGCAGCAGTGCCAATAGTAAATTTTTAGCCCCCTTGCTATCAGTACAGCTTAACGCTTCCCTTGCAGCCAACGTGGTTGCACTTCCTGAAAGCACAACTCCTTTTGTGGTGAGATCAAGTGTGTTCACCAATAAGGCTTTTGCCAAAAACGAATTGAAAAATGAGGTCAAACTCATCGGACTTTCCAAAAACGCTTTTGGTTTAAAAGAAAATAATACTGATGCTTCCGTTGAAGTATTTAGCCCATCATTAAATGATGCTGATTTTACTGTTAAAGTGGAAGCAGTCGATAAAGTCACAGGTCAAGTAACCATCGCCGATGCCGAAATTGTAGTATCAGGTGGAAGAGGTTTAAAAGGCCCTGAAAACTGGGGGATGATTGAAGAGCTTGCCGAAGTGCTGGGTGCAGCCACGGCCTGTTCCAAACCGGTAAGTGATATGGGCTGGAGACCTCACAGCGAGCACGTGGGGCAAACCGGAAAACCGGTGGCTTCCAATTTGTATATCGCGGTTGGAATTTCAGGAGCCATTCAACACCTTGCAGGCATCAACGCCTCCAAGGTTAAGGTCGTTATCAACAACGACCCCGAAGCGCCTTTTTTCAAGGCCGCTGATTATGGCATAGTAGGCGATGCTTTTGAAGTCGTTCCCAAACTCATTGAAAAATTAAAAGAATTTAAAGCCGATAACGCATAATTTTTTTTAAATTGTGCCTCTATTCAAGGGCTGTTTAAGTAAGGCAATGCCCTGTTTAAACAGCCTTTTGGTTTGAATCACTTATGAGCTTAGTTAAACTTAACATTAAAGGAATTTCATATAGCCAAACGCAAAACGGAGCCTACGCCCTGATTTTAAGTGAGGTGGACGGTGAGCGCAAGCTTCCTATTGTGATTGGTGCTTTTGAAGCCCAGTCCATAGCCATTGCCCTTGAAAAGGAAATCAAGCCCCCCAGGCCCCTCACCCACGACTTGTTTAAAAGCTTTGCCGACCGATTTGAAATACAGGTCAAGCAAGTCATCATTCACAAACTGGTGGACGGAGTGTTTTTTTCCAGCATCATTTGCGAACGTGATAAAATAGAAGAAATCATCGATGCCCGGACCAGTGATGCCATCGCTTTGGCCCTTCGCTTCAATGCACCGATTTTTACTTATAAAAACATACTTGAAAAAGCAGGAATCTATCTGAAATCAAGCCCCCAGAAAAAAGGAAAAACAGATACCGAACAAGCCATCCTGGAGCAATTGATGACCGATGATACCGAATCAACAAAGAAAACTTCCAAAAGCTACAAAAGTTATTCTCTGAAAGAACTGAACTCTATGCTTGATAAAGCCGTTAACAGTGAAGACTATGAGAAAGCTGCCCTGATCAGAGATGAAATCTCCAAAAGGGAAAAATAACCCCTCACGACTATGATTAGATTTTTATTCCTCAGTGTTTGTTTCATTTTATCTCAGGGAATCTTAGCACAAAGTATCGAAAAAGACTGGACCTTTACCTCCATCACTCAGGAATCATCCCCACTTTTTGAAATCAATCAGGATACTGATTCCATTAGTTTCAAGAATGGCACATTTCACTATGCCCTTTCGGCCAAAGACCAGCTTAGTGCTTCCGGCGATTATATCTTGCAAAACAATTTACTGGTGCTTTTTTACACCACTCCTACCGATACTATCAGGCGCTATCGTGTTCAGGAGCTTACAGAAGACAAACTGGTGTTTACCGAAAACAATGTTACCTACACTTTTGAGGAGCGCAGCACCACTTTAACAGAAACAGTTCAAAAAGAAATGATTCCCAGTGCCGGATTTTCACTTGACAGTCTATGGCGCGGGGTAATGGGCATGGGCGCTTTATTGATTCTGGCCTTTTTACTGAGTAGCAACAAAAAACACATCCGTTGGAAAACTGTTGGTGTTGGATTGAGCGCACAACTTTTGCTTGCCATAGGCGTTTTAAAAGTCCCTTTCATTCAAAGTTCCTTTGAATTTGTTGGTAAAATATTTGTAAAAATCCTCGATTTCACCCAGGCCGGAAGTGAATTTCTTTTGGGTGGCATGATGAATGTAGAAAGCTTTGGATTTATCTTTTTATTTCAGGTACTGCCCACCATTATATTCTTTTCGGCTTTGACCTCAGTCTTATTTTATCTTGGGTTTATTCAGGTGGTTGTCAAAGGTCTTGCCTGGGTTCTGACCCGTTTAATGGGCATTTCGGGTGCTGAAAGCTTGTCGGTGGCTGGAAATATATTCCTGGGACAAACCGAAGCCCCTCTAATGATTAAGGCCTATCTTGAAAAAATGAGCAAGTCAGAAATGCTGCTCGTGATGGTAGGTGGTATGGCCACAGTAGCTGGTGGTGTTTTGGCAGCCTATATTGGCTTTTTGGGCGGCGAGGACGAAGCGATGAAAATATTTTATGCCAAGCACATGTTGACCGCCTCAGTAATGGCCGCTCCCGGGGCTATTGTCATCTCAAAAATGTTATTCCCGGAAACCCAGGAAATCACCAATGAGGTGAGTGTTTCAGAAGATAAAATAGGCTCCAATATCCTGGATGCCATAGCCAACGGTACTACAGAAGGCTTGAAACTGGCTGCCAATGTGGGGGCTATGTTGTTGGTATTTATCGCCTTTATCGCAATGATTAATTATGGCTTTGAAAAAATTGGAGACCTCACCTCCCTCAACAACTGGGTGGCCATCAGCACCCCTTATGAAACCTTTTCCCTTGAGTTTGTACTGGGCTATATTTTTGCACCTCTGATGTGGCTGATTGGCGTGGCTCAGGAAGACATGGCCCTGATGGGTCAGTTGCTGGGCATCAAGTTAGTGGCCAGTGAATTTGTAGGTTACATCCAGTTGGCAGACCTAAAAAATACGGCCAATCTCATCAGCTTCAATTATGAAAAATCAGTAATTATGGCGACCTATATGCTCTGTGGTTTTGCCAACTTTGCCTCCATCGGGATTCAGATTGGCGGCATTGGTTCACTGGCACCGGGACAACGTAAAACACTTTCAGAATTTGGCATGAAAGCCTTGATTGGAGGCACATTGGCTTCCCTGCTTTCAGCTACGATTGCCGGGATGATTATTGGGTGATAAATATCCGCCTAGGCGGGTAACTCGAGAATGAAACTCCAAAACCCGTTAATAACTTTTAATAGAAATTACCAAACTTATCTAACACATTCAAAAGCTTTTTTATATTTTCGAATTTCAATTAAAGTATTTCATTAAATTAACGAGATTCCCACCTGCGTGGGAATATGAATATGAAACAATACCACGACCTAGTAAAACACGTGCTCAAAAACGGTAGCTTCAAAGGCGACCGCACCGGTACCGGAACCAAAAGTGTATTTGGCTACCAGATGCGTTTTGACCTCAGCAAGGGCTTCCCAATAGTGACCACCAAAAAGCTGCATTTAAAGTCCATTATTTACGAACTCCTTTGGTTTTTAAACGGTGATACCAACATTGGATACCTGCAGGAAAATGGTGTGAAAATTTGGAACGAATGGGCAGATGAAAACGGTGATTTGGGCCCCGTGTACGGCCATCAATGGCGTAACTGGAATAGTGAACAAATTGATCAGATCAGCCAGGTGATTGAAACCCTTAAAACCAATCCAAACAGCCGCCGAATGCTGGTTTCTGCCTGGAACCCAAGCGTGCTGCCCGATACTTCTGTATCTTTCAGTCAAAATGTGGCCAACGGCAAAGCGGCGTTACCCCCTTGCCACGCTTTTTTTCAGTTTTATGTATCACCACCCGATGAGTCTAAAGGGGAAACAAAAGGGAAACTCTCCTGTCAACTCTACCAACGCAGTGCTGACATCTTTCTCGGCGTGCCCTTTAACATTGCTTCCTATGCGCTGCTCACAATGATGATTGCCCAAGTATGTGACCTGGAGCCGGGTGACTTTGTTCATACCTTTGGAGATGCACATATTTATTCCAATCATTTTGAACAATTGGAGCTACAGCTTTCTAGGGAGCTGAGAGCCCTTCCAAAAATAATACTCAATCCCGACGTAAAAAATATTTTTGATTTTAACTTTGAAGACTTTACCTTAGTCGATTACAATCCGCATCCCCATATCAAGGGAGCGGTAGCTATTTAATTCATTAAAAAACCCAAACGTATGAAATATCTTTTTTTAGTGCTTTGCTTCACCTTTAGTTTCACCGGTATCGCCCAGGAAACCTGGGGCAATGTTGACAAAAACAAGATTTCCATGAAAGAAATCGCTCCGGTCTGGCCTGGCTGTGAGAGTAATCAAGCTGCCAAAACTGATGCCTGCTTCAAACAAAAACTGGCGCAACACGTTCAATCCAATTTTCGTTACCCCACCAATGCCTGGAAAAACAACATTCAGGAACGTATTGTGGTGACCTTTATGATTAACACCCAAGGTGAAGTGGAAATCAAAAATGTGGAAGGCAAGAATCAGGAACTCAAGGACGAAGCCAAACGAAACATCCTCGCCATTCCTAAAATGAAACCGGGCATGCTGGCAGGCAAGCCCCGGGCTATTGAATACAAAGTGCCTTTTAACTTCAAGACTGGTAAATAACTTCAGCTCTAACACCCATGAGTCAGCAAAAAAACAAATCGCAAAACGAAAACCGAGAGCAATTTTTATACGCCCAAGACCGCATTCGTCAAAAAAAGCGCCTCAACCAACATTTTGTGGTGTTTCTTGTGGGTTCAGCTTTTATCATAGTGCTGGACCAGTTTATGGGGGTGGGTAAAAACTTACCCGTTCAAAACTGGTACATCTGGGCCATTCTGATCTGGGCCTTCTTTTTTCTTATTCACGTTTTGAACGTATTTATCACCAACCGTTTTATGGGTAAGAAGTGGGAAAACGAACAGCTCGACAAGCTGAAAGCCAAGCAACAAAAACGCATTGACGAACTTCAAAAACGCGTAGACCACACTATGCCTTTGCCCGAAGTACCGGTAAAAAAACCACAAAAAAACCAAACCGTGACCCTCATTGCTGCCGCTGCAGAAAACGACGCGCTGGGTAAAGACAACGATTTGGTGTGGCACCTGCCTGATGATTTTAAACGCTTTAAAAAGCTCACCACCGGACACCACATCATTATGGGCCGCAAAACTTTTGAAACCTTTCCCGAGCCCTTGCCCAACAGAATCCATGTGGTGATTACCCGCGACAAAAACTATAAGAAATTTGGAGCTGTGGTGGTACACTCGCTTAAGGAAGCCCTGGAACTTGCCAAAAAAGATGACCAACCGTTTATTATCGGCGGAGGTGAAATCTACAAACAAAGCCTGGAGTATGCCGATAAAATCGAACTCACCCGAGTGCACGCCGAAGTTTCGGCAGACACCTTTTTCCCCCACATCGACGACCACAAATGGAAAGTGATCAACGAAGAGCATCACCCCAAAGATGAAAAACACGAGCATGCGTTTACGTATCTGACGTATGTGAGGAAGTAGTTTTTTGAAAGTAGTTAGTAATAGCTTATCTCCCGAAGCCTCCTTTTTGTCATTTCATCCCTCTTTTTTTGTCATTCCGAAGCACAGCGAGGAATTCCATCTTTGCTGCTCACGTGCTGTTACACAAAGCTTGCAACTCACTCTTGTGTGCTTTCTTTGATGCGACTCAGCCTTCACCACCCTTGGCGGTTACGGTGGACACAGTCGCTCACCCGAGTCAGATTGACAAAAAAAAGCTACATCCCTACAAAGGACGTAGCTTTCTTTACCTAAGCAATCGGTTTCAAATAAAATTATTATTTTACCATTGCTTGTTTAATGAGGGCTTCTGCTTCTTTTGCACCTGAAATTTTGGCGTAACGGGCGGCATTTAAACCATTCATACATCTACTTTTTAGGTTGGCGCCCTGTGCGATGAGGACTTTCAATATTTCCACACGGTTATAACGGGCAGCATACATGGCCGGGGTCATACTGTTCCTCTTTTCATTGACGTCTGCGCCCTGTTTGAGGAGCTGTTGTACGGTTTCCAAATCCCCTTTAATTACAGCCATGTGTAAAGGATGGTCTTCGCTTCCCATAATCTGGGAGGACTTAGTTCCCCCATAAGTTTGGGGTGAAGTTTCTGGTGTAGCAGCTTTCAGTGCCTGTACTGAAAAAGCCAATACCAATACGGATAACATGATCGTTTTTTGCATTTGATGATGAATTTAAATTAAACATTTGATTACTTTAAAGACGAAGCAAAAGTAGAATGGTTACAGTAGAAGGTTTATATTTAACTTATTTTTAATCTTTTAGGGATGCCATTGAGTGATCACAATAAGGAATTGGATTTTATGCACTATTTGATAACCCCCAAATTGTAAACTTCCGAAAGCAGATTATGAAACGTGCAAACAGCCAAGGCAAGCTTATGGGTAAAATTAAAAGTATAAAGTACAAAAGAACGAATGGAAATTATTTGGAAACTCTTTTGCAAAAGCTTTCCCGCCGCTTTCCAAAAAATACCAATCAAACCTCCTTTATTTGTTATAGAATCGAATTGAATTGAGGCACTGTTCGTAAAGGTTTAAAAAATCCATTCTTTACAAAAAAGGCACCATAAGGCAGCCAAAGGTTCCTGAAGAGAAATAAGAATCTGACACTCTTTGAAACGCCCACTTCTCAACTGTTGGGACGCCTTCTGATTCACGTTTGTTGCAACGAATGTAAGTCGGTTTAAAATCCCGGCCTGCAAAACCTATATTCAATTTTAAATTCAAAAAAATGAAAATATTTTTTAATTTGAAGGATTATTTCATATACCACGCAAGCACTAGATACCTATCTTGAACCCATTGCCTGTTGTAGTGACAACTAAGTTATGCCGCCACTACCAATTGGAGGAAGAGGAGGACAAATATATATGTAAGCCTGCATTGAAAAAGGCTCTAAAAAATATTCGTTTTAGGGCTCTTTTTTTGGTATATTTTAAAGCAAATTCAATAATTCCAAACCCCAAACTTCTTTCGTATCTTTGATGTTGATTTATTTTACCATGATCATGGCCATTTCAACTGAAGACAAACTCAAAGAACGCATTAAGGAACTCTCATGCCTGTACAGTATCTCGAGCATATTGTCGGCTCACACAGGCACCCTGGAAGATACTTTGTCAAAAATACTTCCCGTCATTAAGGAAGCTTGGCTATACCCGGAAAAAGCTTTGGTAGAAATCAATTGCAAAAACACCCTATTGCTGTCCCAAAAGTTGCCCAAACAGACTGTTTTTTTGGTTTGCCCCCTGGAAACTGAAATTGAGAGTCATCAATACATCAAAGTACATTACCCAGCCGATAGCTTTTCAGAGACTCACTTTTTGGAAGAAGAAAAACTACTTTTACAAAAAATAGCATCCGAGATAACAACCTTCCTCAACATCCAGCAGGCTAAAGAAAAGGAGCGTTTGCTCAATCAGCGTGTGGAACGCACTGACCGCCTTGCTATCCTGGGTGAAATCACGGCGGGAATTGCTCACGAACTCAATACTCCCCTGGCCAATATACTGGGATATGCAGAATTGCTGGAGACACAAACATCCCGTAAAGAAGACATCAACAAAATAATCAAATCGGCCCTGTATGCCCGGGAGGTCGTCAAAAAACTGATGTTCTTTACCTGCGAAATGCCCCAGAACAGGACAATAACCAAAGTCAAACCCCTTGTGGAGGAGGCGTTGACATTTTTAGGTCCCACGCTCAAAAAAGCAGGTATCCACTGTGTGTTGAAGTTTGAAAACGAGCAGTTGGCCTTGAAGCTCGACAGGGTTCAGTTTATACAAGTGCTTTTCAACCTGATGATCAATGCCATCTATGCCTCGCCGGAAGGTTCAGTCATTAACGTAATTGCTTTTACCGAAGATCAACGGTTTGCACTGGAAATTGCCGATCAGGGTCAGGGCATTCCTGAAAGCATCCGCACAAAAATATTTGAACCCTTTTTTACCACCAAACCGCCGGGTCAGGGTTCCGGTTTGGGCTTGAGTGTAGTACATGGCATTGTTAAAAGCCATCAGGGAGAAATTACAATCCTTCCCAATTCACCCAATGGAACGATTATTAGAATTTCATTTCCAATAGAAAACTAATATGGCTTTAAAGAAAGAAAACATACTGCTTGTCGATGATGATTATGATTTACTGGAAGTCTTGCAACGCAACCTCACAGCTCTGGATTACCACTCATACAAGGCACAGTCGGTTACCGATGCACTTGAAATACTCAGTAACAGTAAAATAGACCTCCTGGTTACCGACCTGCAAATGCCCGGTATTAACGGGTTGGAACTCGTGAAATATGTTTCAGAACATTACCCAAAGATTCCGGTGCTGGTCATCACCGGCTATCCGTCTGTAGATGGAGCGGTCGATGCGATGCGTTCCGGTGCGATTGACTATCTGGTCAAACCCTTTACCAAAGACGAGCTCAGCCGTGCCATATCCAAATCACTTGATAAAATAGCCCCTTCCGCTTCAGCAAAAACCGGCACAATACACAGTCAACACCCCATGATGTATGCTGGTATGATAGGCGCTTCTAAACAAATGAAAGAACTTGCAGATATCATTGAGCGGGTGAAAAACAACCGGGCCACCATTTTAATACAGGGCGAAAGCGGTACCGGAAAAGAACTCGTGGCACGTGCTATCCATTACAAAGGGGCGTTTGCGGCCAACCCTTTCATCGCAGTCAACTGTGGTGCCATTCCCGAGAATTTACTGGAAGCCGAATTATTTGGTTATGAAAAAGGCGCTTTCACTGGTGCTGAACAGTCGCGTGAAGGCTTTTTCCAGGCAGCAGAAGGGGGTACCATTTTTTTAGACGAAATCGGTACAGCCTCGGCAGCCGTCCAAACCGGCTTGCTTAGAGTACTGCAGGAACGGGAAGTGAGAAAAGTGGGCTCCAGAAAGTCGGTTAAAATCAATTTGCGGGTGATTGCGGCTACCAACATCAATCTCAAGCAACTCATTCAAAACGACACATTCAGGGAAGACCTCTATTACCGGCTCAATGTGGTGACCATACCCACCATTCCCTTGCGCAACCGCAAGGACGATATCATGCCTCTTACCGCCCAGTTCCTGAAAAAATACAGTCTGGAGTATGGTAAAACGGGAGTCAGTATGACGGGGAAAGTGAAAGAAATTCTCCTACGGTATGACTGGCCAGGAAATGTACGCGAACTCGAAAACACCTTACAGCACGCCCTGATTATGTGTGATACAACCCTGGATGTCAGCCACCTACCTCAACACATTAAATACCCTATGCCTGAGGCAGAAGGCGGGCAATTAAGCTTACGCGAAATGGAAAAGAAACACATTCAAAATGTGCTCGCCAGCGTGGACAACAACAAAACCAAAGCCGCTGAAATCCTCGGTATCGATCGAAAGACCCTACGCCAAAAACTGAAATAAGTACTCCTCTTAAATCGCTACATTCTTCCCCGAACGGGGCATTTTTCCCCGGTTCAGGAAGTCCTTTGTTTTACTTTTTAATTTGTATTTTATTGTAAATCAGTTGTTTATGTTAATTCGCGAAAAATTAAATGCATTGGGCATACTGTTTGACAAATAGATGGCATACGTATTTTGAAAACTAATAATTTAAAAAAATGAATGTACTTCCATCTTTAGAGGTCGAAGCAGAACCTTCTGTTTCGACTGGACAACAGCGAAAGCAGGAAATGAAACTGGGGTTGTGTGTAGCCTGTGACCTCAGGTTCAATTGCGTCTGGCTTTCAGAAAACAAACAATTTTGTGAACATTACAAATAAAAACATGATAGCAACAGCAGAACAACAGAAAAAAGGAATGTATGAAAACGTTATGGAGCAATTCCATAAAACGGCAGATACCATGCATTTGAATCCCAACATTAGAAAAATACTAGGGATTACCAATAACGAAATTATTGTGCACTTTCCCGTGAAGATGGACAGTGGAAAGGTCGAAGTCTTTACAGGCTACCGGGTGCAGCACAACAATGCCCTAGGACCTTATAAGGGTGGTTTGCGATACCACCCAACAGTAGATGTGGATGCCGCCAAAGCCCTCGCTATGTGGATGACCTGGAAAACATCTTTGGCCGGATTGCCGTATGGTGGTGCCAAAGGAGGCATTCAAATAGACCCCAGAAACTATTCGATGGGCGAACTAGAGCGCATCACGCGCCGTTTCACCTATGCACTGGGGGAAAACATAGGGCCTGAACACGACATTCCCGCGCCTGATGTAAACACCAATGAACAAACCATGGCCTGGATAGCAGACACCTATATGTCCACTAAAAATCCATCAGAGCGCTCGCAGAACCAGCACGTTGTTACCGGGAAGCCGGTGGGCTCGGGTGGTTTGGAAGGCCGTGATAGAGCAACGGGTTATGGGGTTTATCTTACCATCAAATTGTGGCACGAAAGCAAAGGAGAAACCCTAAAGGGAAAAACTTTTATTGTACAAGGGTTTGGAAACGTGGGCCATTGGGTATCACGTTTTATGGAACAGGACGGAGCCAAACTCATTGCCGTTCAGGATGCACATGCCACGCTATTCAATTTAGAGGGCATTGATGTAAACGATTTGTTTGAACACAGTAAACCCAGAAAAGGATCCATCAAAGGATTTGAAGGGGCAAAAGAAATGGAGCCCGAAGATTTTTTTGCCATTCCCTGTGATGTGGTGATTCCTGCAGCACTGGGCAATCAAATTACAGCGGCCAATGCTCATAAAATCAATGCGCCCCTGATTGCAGAAGGTGCCAACGGTCCCACAGACAATGAAGGGGAGGCGATATTACTTGAAAAAGGCATTACCATTATACCTGATATTTTGTGTAACTCCGGAGGCGTGATAGGCAGCTACTTTGAGTGGCTGCAAAACAGAAACGGTGAGTTATGGCAACTGGATGAAGTTATGCTTAAACTTCAGAAAAAACTGACCGAAGTATTCCTTAAAGTAGAAAAAATGGTGGATGAAAAGGACGTAGACTGGAGAACCGCGGCTTATATGCTGGCTATTGCTAGAATAGAAACGGCTTATATCCAAAGAGGGATTTTCCCATAATAAAAATACAAAACAAAGCGATGCAACCCTTTGTTTTTAAATAAAGGGTTGTATTCGTTTATAAAAATAAGAACCATGAAGTATAAAAACTTACTGATAGAGAAAAAGGAACATAAAAAACTCCTGAATTTATTGGATTCAGCACATTATGACAATGCCCCCATTTTTAAACGAGCCATAGGGACTCTAAAAAACGAACTCAAAACGGTCAAAATATGTAATGAAAATGATATGCCCGAGGATGTAGTTCGGTTTAATAGTCAGGTCACTATTGAAACCCCGTTTGAAGTGACAAAAACCTATCAAATTGTTCGTCCGGATGAAAGGGATTTAAAACGTGATAAGATTTCTATTTTGTCGCCGATGGCACTAGCTTTGTTTGGCTATTCTACCGGGGATGAAATAGAGTGGCAATTCCCTTCCGGACTGAGTAAATTTAAAATCAAACAAGTACAAAAACTAAAACACACAACATCAATCCATAAACAGATAGTATCATGATCCAAAAACATCACGACGAAATCGACATTCAAATGCTGTTCTTTAAACAGGACCTAGACCGGTGGTTTGAAGAGGCAGAGTTCATTCA
This sequence comes from uncultured Planktosalinus sp., assembly GCF_963973675.1. Lineage (NCBI taxonomy): Bacteria > Pseudomonadati > Bacteroidota > Flavobacteriia > Flavobacteriales > Flavobacteriaceae > Planktosalinus > uncultured Planktosalinus sp. Next base: position 14,345 of record NZ_CAXBAN010000002.1, read on the forward strand.
ATTTGAAATACGGTTTTTCAACGGTATTTTCATTTCAGATTTGATCTCAAAACTGCAAACCGATTTCTACAGCACTCAGGAGCACAATGCCAACTTACTAGACTTTGAATTGAAACACCGCGCCTTGATTAAAGAACTGAACCACCTGAACTACAAAACGGAAGGAATCAAGGAATGTGATGACTTGCAGTGTGAAAATTACTATTTGAACGATATCAACAAATTCAAAACAAAAATTGAACTTCATTTTTCAAACTACCGCGATTTGAAAAAAGAACTGATGACCTACTTGAATAGCGGTTTACAAAAATTTATTTAGACCCACAACCATGCAAATTTGTTTTCATAAAATAATCCTTTTAATCTTCCATGAGTTGGAAAAGCACTACGGGTGTGCTTTTCAAATTGACTAAATCATGCTCAGATGCCTTCCCGTGCTTTACCGGCCGGCTTCAGAGAGCGTTTATAATAAGGTATTTTATTAAAATTAAATTCAAAAAACCATGGCTAAAAAAGCAAAGGGTATGAAAGAACCCAAAACAAGTTTAAAAGATAAAAAACAAGAAAAAATCTTGAAAAAACTGGAAGAAAAGAAAATGAAAAAGCGAAAATCCAGAACCGCTTAATAGCTTACTTATTGTTTTCATTTTTAAGGAAAGCCCTTGTAACCTATATGGTTAAAGGGCTTTATTATTCAACATAAATGTGTTTAATTCTGGTTTTTAAAAACAGTTTACTACTAAAAAAGCACTTTTAAACTGATAAGCTTAAAACCTTTCTTCCAATATAAAGTATCTTTATACCTAATCAAATACCTAAAGTCATCAACCCTACTAGAATCCATAATCTTGCAGCACTACTACAGCTCTATGTGCTAAATCTTAGACCTCTTCACGGAGGAGATATCAACCAAGTCTATTTTCTTGATACCGATCAGGGTAATTTTGTCCTTAAAACCAACGATTCATCCGAATTCCCCAACATGTTTGAAGCTGAAGCCCGTGGATTGCAACTACTCAAAAACACCCAAACCTTTCGCATCCCTGAAGTCGTCAGCCATGGCGAAACTGAAGGACAGGCCTTCCTGCTGATGGAATACATCGCCCCGGGTCCTGAAAAAACCAATTATGCCACAGACTTTGGACATACGCTGGCCCAACTGCACCAGCATACTGCGCCTGTTTTTGGTTTGGACCACAACAATTACATCGGCAGCCTGCTGCAATACAACAACAGCAATACTTCTGCCGCTGAATTTTATATTGAAAACCGCCTGCAACCGCAATTGAAGCTGGCTACAGAAAAGGGCTATGTATTTCATAAGCTCGATGGGTTTTATGACAACCTTCAGCAGGAAATACCCAATGAGCCCCCTGCCCTGCTCCATGGCGATCTGTGGAACGGCAACAGTCTGACAGATGCAAACGGCACCCCCTGTCTCATAGACCCCGCAGTATGTTTTGCCTCCCGCGAAATGGATCTCGCTATGATGCAGCTCTTCGGTGGGTTTTCGAATGAAGTGTTTAATGCTTATAATGAAGCTTTTCCGCTAGAAAAGAAATGGAAAACCCGAACAGACCTCTGGCAACTCTATTATTTGCTCGTGCATCTCAACCTTTTTGGCAGCAGCTACTTCAACCTTGTAAACAATGTTCTAAAGAAGTATTCCTGAATTATTTTAGTATTTTTGTACGAAGCTTGAATAATGAATGATACTTTGAATCTTAAAAATTAAATCCATGACAGCATATATTTTCCCCGGACAAGGCGCCCAATTTTCCGGAATGGGCAAAGACCTTTACGACCACTCAGACATCGCAAAAAAACGCTTTCAGCAAGCCAACGAAATTCTGGGATTTGATATTACCAAAATCATGTTTGAAGGCACCGCCGATGAACTCAAAGAAACCAAAGTCACCCAACCGGCCATCTTTTTGCATTCGGTGATACTTGCCGAAGTATTGGGAAATTCGTTCAAACCCGATATGGTGGCGGGACACTCCTTAGGGGAGTTCTCAGCCTTGGTAGCCAATAAGTGCCTGAAATTTGAAGATGCCCTGACCCTGGTTTCCAAACGTGCCTTGGCGATGCAAAAAGCCTGCGAAATGCAACCCTCCACCATGGCAGCTGTACTCGGTTTGGAAGATCAAGTGGTGGAAGCCGTTTGCGCAGCTGTGGATGGTGTAGTGGTAGCCGCCAATTATAACTGCCCAGGACAATTGGTGATTTCAGGTGAAGTAAAAGCTGTGGAAGAAGCCTGTGAACGACTGAAAGAACGCGGTGCCAGACGGGCATTATTGCTCCCTGTAGGTGGTGCTTTTCACTCACCCTTGATGGAACCCGCACGTGAAGAATTGGCCAAAGCCATTGAAAACACACCTTTTGCAACGCCCATGTGCCCCGTCTATCAAAACGTAAGCACCTTTGCCGTAACCGACCCTGAGGAAATCAAAAAGAACCTGATCTTTCAGCTCACCGCTCCGGTCAAATGGACTCAAAGCGTCCAAAACATGGTGAGCGACGGTGCCACTAAATTTATCGAAGTAGGCCCCGGAAACGTATTGCAGGGCCTCGTCAAAAAAATCCATAAAGACGCCGTGACTGAAACTGCAAAATTTGAATAAAAACAAACAACCCTCTCAGAGTTTAAATCCCCGAGAGGGTTATATTTTGTGAAAATCAGCGCAATCTGCGGGAAAAATCCCGTCTCAAGTCTAATGTCTCACATCTAAATTCTTATGTCTTACGTCTTGAAGTCCTAAGTCAACCCCATCAATCTTTATAAATCACCCCATCCTTCATTACAAACACCACGTTTTCAACGGTATTGATGTTTTGGGTAGGATCTTCATTGGTAGCAATGATGTCTGCCAGATACCCGGCTTCAATCACCCCCAGCTTGCCTTTCATTCCCAGTAAATCGGCATTAGTCACTGTCGCCGATTGCAGGGCTTCCATCACCGGCATTCCGGCCTGATTCATATAGATAAATTCTTTGGCATTTTCGCCGTGTGGGAACACGCCCGCATCGGTTCCAAAAGCGATGGGGACCCCTGTTTTATAAGCCCTGCCAAAAGTAGCCTGAATCTGCGGACCAATAGCCAAGGCCTTGGGAACAATAATCGCAGGATAGAAATTCTCAACCTGGGCCTTTTCAGCCACATACTTCCCGGCTGAAATGGTGGGCACATAAAAGGCGTTGTGTTTCTTCATCAGGTCCATGGTTGCTGCACTCATTTCTGTACCATGCTCAATGGTTTTCACCCCGGCCTTAATGGCGCGTTGCATGCCTTCGTCGCCATGGGCATGGGCAGCCACTTGCATCCCATAATCCCTGGCAGTAGTCACGATAGCAGTAATCTCATCTTCAAAGAATTGCGGATTGGAACCGCTCTTGGCGACACTCAACACCCCGCCGGTGGCGGTAATCTTGATCCAGTCGGCACCGTTTTTATACCGCTGACGAACGGCTTTTTTGGCGTCTTCAAGGCTGTTAACCACGCCCTCTTTGGGCCCCGGATCACCCATCAGGTCCTTCTTTCGACCGTTGGTGGGGTCGGCGTGGCCGCCGGTGGTGGCCAGTGATTTTTCAGAAGTATAGATACGTGGTCCGGTTACTTTTTTACTGTTGATAGCATTCCGCAGAGAGACATTCACCCCGCTGCCTCCCAAATCCCGCACGGTGGTAAAACCGGCCATCAAGGTGCGGTGAGCAATTTCTTGTGCATTAAAAGCAACATCAGCTTCATTGAGTGTAAAGGCTTCCAGATATTTTGTGGGGCTGGTCTCAGACTCAATATGCACGTGCATATCAATCCACCCGGGCATGACCGTTTTGTTTGTTAAATCGATAATTTTGTCGGTTGAATTGGTTGGGTTGACATAGCCATCTAAAACACTTGAAATGGTATTGCCGGAAACAACAATGGTCTTTTCAGTGAGCACCCGGCCGTTTTGGCTGTCAATGAGTTTACCACAATGGATATACATGTTTTGGGCAAAGGCTACTGCTGTAAAAGCAAAGAGTAAAAGGGAGAGAAATTTTTTCATAAGCTTCATATACCGCCACGGGCGGAATTTAAGATTTAGTTGGACAAAAAATAAAGATAAAGGTTTTTTTGAAAACAAGCATTTTTAATCCAGCGAAAGAATAATTGAATGTTAGTGGCATCAAGCCAAAATCCTATTTTCTATTCTAAAACAAGGTGTTTTTATCAAGGATTGCTTAGTACATTCAGATGTCAAAAGAATTGCAACAGCATTAAGATGCCATCGTGCACCAGTGGGGCGGCGAGCTGATGTCTTAAAAATGCATGAGCAGCATCATGAGATGCAGTTGGCGATTTGATAATTCAATAACAATCGTAAAGGTGTAAGGAATTTATAATCAAACGAACTAACGAAATAATCTTTAAATTGCAGCTATGATGAAAAATTTATTATGAAAGAATACAATGAAATAGATCAACAAATCCATCAGCTGTCGCAAGTCATTGCAAAGTTTAACCGCACTTTTGTCACTCAAAAGGTTGACGACAGCCATACCAATTTGAGCTTTGATTATATTGGAAGGAAGGTTTGGGGGAGGTGGGCAACGATCAAAAGTGAACTTTTAATTCCGGGGCTCGATTTACAGACGCAACAAATTATGCTGGTAAATAAACACTATCAAACTATTGCAAACTTCGCAACAATTGGTAAAACACAGCCAATTTTTGAAAAAGAAATGGCCGGCCATCTATCTAAATCCCTTCAGCTTGATGCACAGGAATTATTAAAACCAATGCACTATGAAATCCCAAATTATGGGTTTAAGAAAGATGGTTTTCAAAAATGGAACGCCTCTAAACTTGACCTTTGGATACACTACCGGCATTTGGCAAATGAAACTTGTGCGTTACTGGCAACCCATCTCAATAAAACCGCAGAAATCAGGATTTGGCCTCATCATTTTGACACCGGAATTTATATGGAATTAAATGACAAAATAGCCGTTGGCTTTGGGTGGGCGATGGCTGATGATATGATAAATGAAGGCTATTTTTATTTTTCAGCCTATGGCCTAAATGATCATAAAATCAATTATGACTCAGTTTCTAAACTCACCATCGGCAGGTGGATAATAAGCAGTGAATGGAAGGGCGCTGTTTTGGGATTAGCTGAAGCCAATCATCAAAATATTTTTGTATTTTTAGGTGAAATCACGCAATGGGTAGTTTCACAAACCTAAATTGTTGAATTCTTAGAGTTACAAGAATGACTTTTCATCAATGATCAGGGATTTTAAAAGAATTCTGTCTCAAAACAAAAGTACATTGAAAATCAAAAATGGTGTCATTGAACTCGTTAGGTGTAATGTTCTTACATTGATTATTAGTTCATTTGAACTCTGATAACCATTACCAGATGTTTAGGTTATGGTTTAGTTATTAATTAGTAATGCAATATTGTTCATCTCGAAAGAAAATTTATGAAAACCCAAATAGCCATTCCCAATTCAAACGGAGAAACCCTCCACGCCACCCTTGAAATACCGGCCGATAAAAAAGTAAATCAATATGCTGTTTTTGCACATTGCTTTACCTGCAGCAGTCAATTATCCATAGTGAGAACCATCAGCAATGAACTCACTCAACACGGTTTTGGGGTACTCCGTTTTGATTTTACAGGTTTGGGGGAAAGTGACGGGGTGTTTGCCGACACAAACTTTAGCCACAACCTGCAAGACTTAATCACGGTAAACACCTTTTTAAAAATTAATTATCAAGCGCCCACTTTGCTCATTGGCCATTCGCTGGGCGGCGCAGCTGCTTTGATGGCTGTCGGTGAACTACCCAATATCAAAGCACTAGTGACAATTGGGGCCCCTGCAGATGTTACTCACGTCACTCACCTTTTGGGGGAAAGAAAAAAGGAAATCCAACAAAAAGGCGTAGCTTCGCTTTCAATTGGCGGAAGGCCTTTTAAAATTAAAAAACATTTTTTAGATGATTTGGAGAAGCACGACGCTAAAGAAATCATCCCTAAACTTCGAATTCCCCTATTGATTTTGCACGCTCCTCAAGATAAAATAGTAGGTATTGAAAATGCTGCAAAAATTTACCAATTAGCTCATCATCCCAAAAGCTTTATCAGCCTGGATGGAGCTGACCATTTACTGTCAAAAAAAGAAGACAGTCTGTATGCCGCACGTTCAATTGCCACCTGGGCAGACAGATATTTGAATGTTTTTAAAGAACGTGTGCTATTGAAGCCTCATCAATCACAAGTAGTCGCTCATCTGGATCTGGAAAATGGCTTTACAACACATATTTCCAATGGCCGAAATACCTTGGTGGCAGACGAACCCCTCAATGTAGGTGGAGATGATGCTGGCTTTGCACCTTTTGAACTGCTTCAGGCAGCGCTGGGAGCCTGTACAAATATGACTCTAAAACTCTATGCCGAACGCAAAAAATGGCCGCTGGAAGAGGTGTATACACATATGAGTTTTGTGAGAGACACTTTAGATAATGAAAAAATAGAAACCATCACCAAAATGATAAGTCTCGAAGGTAATTTGAATGAAAAACAAAAACAACGTTTATTAGAAATAGCCGCAAAATGCCCGGTTAATAAATCCTTAATGGCAGGTGTAAACATTGAAACACTGGTGGATACAAGTCAAAACCCTTCAGGATTGGAATAAAAATAATTGAATAATGAAATCATTACAACAGCAATTTGAACAAACCCGAAAGCGTACAGAGGAAATCTGTGAACCTTTGGAATCAGAAGACTTTGTGGTACAGCCAATGAACAACGTTTCGCCACCCAAATGGCATTTAGCACACACCACCTGGTTTTTTGAGCAATTTGTTCTGGTAAAATTCAATAGCAACTACAAAGAGTTTCATCCTGATTTTGCCTTTTTGTTCAATAGCTATTACAACAATCTCGGGGAACGAACACAACGGGATCAACGCGGATTTATGACGCGCCCGGGTGTAAAGAAAATACTTGAATACCGTCAATATGTGACCCGGGCAGTGTTGCAACTTCTCGATCATAATGATACTCCCGAAATGTTGAAACTCATAAAAATTGGCATCAACCATGAGCAACAACATCAAGAGCTTCTGATATACGACATCAAGTATATTTTGGGCACCCAACCCACCTTCCCTGCTTTAGGTCGTTTTTTTGAGTTGGAAGAAGAAGAATATAACCACGAATGGATTGAATTTACAGAAGGGGTTTATTCCATCGGTAATGCCGGTAATTCATTTTATTTTGACAACGAAATGCCGCAACACAAACACTATATACAAGCTTTTGAAATTAGCAATAAATTAATCACCAATGCAGCCTATCTTGAATTTATAGAAGATGGAGGCTATGAAAACTTCAATTATTGGCATGATGAAGGCTGGCATTTTTTAAAAGACAACCAAATAAAAAGTCCGCTTTATTGGCATAATAAAAATAATGAGTGGCAGCAATACACCTTCAACGGCTTGCAAAAATTAAACCCGGCAGAGCCTGTAATGCACATTTCGATGTATGAAGCATTTGCATTTGCCGAATGGAAAGGAATGCGCCTGCCCACCGAATTTGAATGGGAGGTAGCAGCAAGCAAATTGAAATGGGGACAATTATGGGAATGGACTCATTCGGCCTATCTTCCTTATCCGGGTTTCACAAAAGCCCCGGGTGCCCTGGGTGAATACAACGGTAAGTTTATGATAAACCAAATGGTATTGCGTGGTGCCTCACATGCCACCCCAAAAGGTCATGAAAGGCACACCTATCGCAACTTTTTTCATGCGGCTTCCAGGTGGATTTTTTCAGGTATTAGATTGGTAAAGAAATAAACACTATGGAAACATTTTTAGAACACGTAAAAAACGGACTGTCTCAACAACCAAAAAAATTATCCTCACGTTTCTTTTATGATTCCAGAGGTGATGAACTGTTCCAACAAATCATGCGCCATGAAGCCTATTATTTACCGGCTAGTGAATTACAGATCATTCAAACAAAAAGCAGGTTGATTGCAAAAGACATTTCAGCTGTACATAAAGCAATTCAAGTGGTGGAGTTAGGAGCCGGTGATGGCAGCAAAACGAAGTATTTTTTAAAACAGTTGAAACCGTTTTTTGACACCCTTGATTATAATGCATTGGACATTTCCAATAACATTTTAAATGAAAACAGGGAGCAAATTGAACCCTTTGTAAAAGGCCTTCAATGGTCAGGAATTCCCGGAAATTACTTCCGGACCTATAAAACTATAGCGCCTGGAAAAAAGGGAAGGTTAGTGCTTTTTTTGGGCGCAAATGTTGGTAATTACACCAAAGAAGGTGCCCTTGAATTGTTTGAATTTATTAAAAGTCAACTTCGTCCCAACGATTTTATCCTGATGTCTTTTGATTTAGTCAAAAACCCGCGAAAAATTATTAAAGCCTATGACGACAATCAAGGGATCACCAAAGCATTCAATCTGAATTTATTAGAGCGGATGAACAGTGAGTTGGGTGCTAACTTTGAAGTTTCGGCTTTTGATCATTTTCCGTTTTACAACCCCATGAGCGGTTTAACTTCCAGCCAACTCATAAGTCTTAAAAAGCAAACTGTGCGTTTTTCAGAAGGTTTTGAAGTGCACTTTGATGCTTATGAAGCTATTCACACCGAAATTTCAAAAAAATACCGGATTTCTGAAATTGATGCTTTAGCAGAAGAA
>NZ_CAXBAN010000003.1:0-20168 GCF_963973675.1 uncultured Planktosalinus sp.
TGTTGATGACAGCAAATCAAAGCCTCTTCCTCCATATTCCACAGGTATAGGTAACCCTTGGATTTTTAGTTTACCAACTTCCTTCCACTCTTCTGCATTGAAAGGTCTTTTTTTATTAATAAACCCCAGTTTATTAATTGTATGCTTTACAAAATGAGAAATTTCATCCTGCAACTCCAGTTGGGCTTTGGTGTATTCAAAATTCATTTAAATTATTTAATTTTTGATAGTCAGTTTTATCAGTACTTGTTTTGGGAATATTTTCCAAAATTACAAATTCATCGGGTGTCATATAATGCGGCATATTTTCAAAACAATAATTCCTTAAAATTTACTTCTTCGCCTTTTGTTTGTAAAAATGCAATAATTCTGCATTCAAAATCTGCATTGATTTTTCCAATTACAGCAACGTCAACAAATTGGTGTAAACTATTGATGGTATTTTCGATTTCATCAAGTTCAATTCTGAAACCGTTTTTTTTAACCATACGGTCTTTCCTTCCCAAATAAATGTAGTTTCCTTCTGAATCTTGCTCAACCAAATCACCTGTTTTATACCAAACAACTCCATCAAAGTTCTCAAATGAACTTTTATTTAAATCCTCATTATTCCAATAGCCTTGACATACTCCGGGTCCTGAAATGAGCAATTCCAGTTTACCCTCTTCTGTGATAACGGTTTTTGATTTTAGTCCCTCACAAGTCTTGCCAATTGGAAAGGGTTGTGTTCTATCCTCGCCAACGGGTAATTTTACTTCATAATAAGTACATACATTCGTTTCGGTTGGCCCATAAAGGTTAAAAAATCTTGCCGTTTTCCAAAGTAGAGTTAGTTTTTTTAGTGGTTCAGTCGGGAAGACTTCTCCGGCAAACAAAACAAATTTCAACGAACTGTGATCATGTTTTTCAATTTTACCATAACTAACCATCAACTTTAAAATCGTGGGAGTTGAATACCAGTGAGATATTTTTTTAGTTTCTATTAAATAGGAAAGTGCTAAGGGATTTTTGGCTTCTTTGGAGCTAATCAATATTAATTTTGATCCGTGCTTTATGGACAGATAAAGGTCTAAAATTGATAAATCAAAATGAAATGGTGCATGTGATGAAAAAACACTGTTCTCATCAGGGGAAAAATGAATTGAACACCAGTTAATAAAACTTAATGCATTGTTGTGTGAAAACATAACCCCTTTTGGTTTTCCGGTAGAACCGGAAGTATACAGCATATAAGCTAGATCATCAGGCTGAAAAGGAATAGTTTTAGTTAGTAATAATGAAACTTGTTTTAAACCGTCAACATTAAATTCTTGAATGCTTCCTGATAAACATTTTTTAAATGAAGGGCATTTATCTGAAGTAGTAAAAATTACTGACACCGCACAGTCTTTGATTATAAATAGATTTCTAGATTCAGGAGCTTCATAATCCAATGGGATGTATGTTCCTCCGGCTTTTAAAATTCCAAAAATTATCGCAACAGATTCAATGGATTTTGGGAAATAAACAGCAGCTCTTATATGACTTTCTCCTAAAGATTCCTTTAGGGTTCTTGCTATTCTATTTGAAAGCTTGTTTAGATTTTTATAACTGATGGAGCGCCCCTCTTCTTCAATCGCAATTTTAAACGGCCAATTTTGTGCAGATAATTCTAATAAATTTTCAAGTTTGTTCAGTTTAAGGTTCACTGTTTTTTTGATTTGATAAATTCCCACATCAAATTGACAGAATCTAAATTCTCCTGATCTACTTCATGATGAGAAAATTCAATTTCAAATTCTTTTTCAATAAAATCAACCAATTGAATGGTTGAAATTGAATCCATAATTCTGCTTGAAACTAAGGGAGTTTCTTCATTAAAATCTTTAATTTCTGTATTGCTTAAAAATTCTGTCTTGATGTAATCCAATAGGAATTGTTTATCTTTTACTTGTTCCATAATTCTTGTTTGAAAGGTTACAATTTAAAAATAATTATTATTAAATGAATAAATTTTGTTCTGTTTTAATCTTTAAACTTTTGGCTAAATTTATATAGAGGCAATGCAGTAACTGTAGTAAAAATAGCTATAGCTACCAAAATTGCATAAAGTGTTTGATCAATCAAGCCATACATCATTCCAATATTTGCAATTATTAACTCCATTAACCCTCTTGCATTCATTAGAGATGCTATTGAAAAAGAGTCTTTTTTAGAATAACCCCTTAATCTCATTGACCCAAATAAAGGTACTATTTTACTTGCAAATGCAAATAACAAAATAATAAACGTTGGTCCAAGAATTCCAGATTTTGAGAGTATTGTCATGTCTGTATTAAGTCCCGAAAAAGCAAAAAATACAGGAAGAAGAAGTACTAAAGTAATGTCTTTGACTCTAATTGAAACTGCTTCAATAAAATCATTTTTTCTTGGCATAGCAAGTCCAAGCATAAATCCTCCAAAAACAGAATATAGTCCCAGATAGTCAGTAAAAATGGCACAAACTATTAAGAGGAATATTACTACACTAAATGCGGTATTATCTTGATTTGGATTTTTAGTTTTATTGATAAAATAGGCTAGAAAAGGTCTAACTATATAAAACAAAAAGAGAACAAGAATAATTGCACCAAAAATCATTATTAAAATTTTAGTGTAACTATCGCCTATTGACAAAACTGTTACCAAACCCAGTAACATCCAGCTTATAACATCCTGAATGCTTGCTGAAACCATGGCAAGCCCTCCAATTTTTGTTTTTATTATATTATTGTCTTGTAAAATTCTTGCTAACATCGGAAATGCTGTTATTGCAAAGGCGGTTCCAATAAAAATGGTAAATGAAAAAGTGGATATTTCTTTAGTATTCAGAACATCTCCAAAAAATAACATTACCAAAACTCCAAATAAAAAGGGAGTTATTATTGCAGAGGCTGAAATAACTCCGGCATCTTTCAAGAGCTTTTTATTGAATAAAGACAAATTTATTTCACTGCCCACAAGAAACATGTATAAGGATAGCCCAATGTTAGCAATTACAAACAAGAAAGGCATAACATCTTGTGGAAAAACTTGAATGTATAAATCTGGGAAAAGGTTGCCGAAAATTGTTGGGCCAAGCATTACGCCCGCTATCATTTCACCTACAACTCTTGGTTGTGAAATGTATTTAGCTAATCCTCCAATTATTTGACATGCAGCCAAAATTAATGCTAGGGCAACAGCAACTTTGACAAAAATCTCTAAGTAGGTCATTTATCCTTTATAACTTTATTGATTGTAATGCTTTAATGTATCTAAAATTTCTTGTTCAGTATAAAATTCCCTCCAAGCCCCTTGATCTCTTAATAGTTGGTTAGCAATCAATTCCATTTGATCAAAATTATAACTATTTACTATGTTTTTGTTAATCAACTTTACCTGTAGTTCGGTTGCTACTCCTGTTATTGCTGATAGCACTTTACCGGATGTTGTAATAAGGTCTTCATATCTGATAATATTTTTTTCATTTAATAATAAATAGCTTTTTACAATTTCATTATAAAGTGCAATTTGCCTCAAAAACAAGTTATCGATGGTATTTAAATCTTCAAATAAAACCGGATTTAACCCTTTTAAAACGGTTAAATTTCCTTTTGAAACCGGGACATTGATTGAATTCCAGGAGGCAATAGTCGACACTGGATTTCTGATAACTGAATAACAAGGAAAATGGTTTTTGAGTTCGTTTAACAAAAAAGTGAAATGACCATTATGTTTGATAACAAGTATATAATCTGATGATAATTGTTTTTCGATTTTAAATTTTCCCTTTTTTACTATACTTGATCTGTTTGATTCCCCCTCTTCAAAAGGGTTTGTAGGTATTGCCCCATCTTTTACTTTTGAAATTGCATAACCTTCTTCATCAATCATCCTTCGCATGTTCTCAAAATATTCAATTGTGTTTTTTAATCCTTCACTTTTGTTGGGAAATAATTTTAAATTCATTGGCTCATGCAATGCAACTACATTTGGTAATCTGTTTAACAAATTACAAGTCAAAGTAGTTCCCGAACGTGGCGGACCTGTTAGTATGATATTTTTTTGAATCATAGTTTCAATTGGGTTGCAAAACTCTCAATATCCTCAAAGGAGTAATAATTTAAAAATGCCCCATCACTACAATCCAGCAATATCTTTAGATAACTTGCCATTGCTTGTTTATCATAAAGAGAATTTTTATTCTGATCACTCAATTCATCAGTATAAAAAGTTTCTTTCCCTGAAATAATAGATAGGGCCCTGCCTTGTGTTGTTATTATATCTTCATATTTGATGATGTTTTGTGGTGACAACATAGAGAATTGTAAAAAATACCAATTTAATATAAACATTTGTTTGTCTTCAAGTGTTTTAATTTTTTCCAGCTGATTGTTAAAGTTGGGATTCAACAATTCTGCCTTAGAAACCTTACCTCTACTAACAGATACATTAACACTATGCCAAGACGCCAATACTGATAGTGGATTTCTTACAATAGCAAAACATTCAAATTTTTTATCTAACTGGTCTAAAATTAGAGTAAACTCGGCACAATGTTTTAAAATTAAAGTAAAATCTGAATTTACGTTTTTATCAAATTTCACCAAAGTTCTTTCCAGCACCAATTTTCTTGTTTTATTATCTGTGGAATATGCATTGTCTGTAATCTTTCCTGCTTTTGTTCTTACAGGGACGGCTTGATTTTTTAATAGTTGCTTTCTGTAGGTTGCAAAGGCATTTTTAACTACTTTTTCAGGAGTTAATTTACTCCTGAAAAAGTGTGCTGCAATGGGTTCATTTAAAGCTATTTGATTTTCAACCTCAAGCAGTATTTTACAGCAAAGTGTAGTGCCGGAACGTGGTATACCCGTCAAAATCACGTTACGCCCTGAAGGTTTAGGTTTTGTTAAAAAGCGTTTTATCATTCCAAATGGTATCTACTTGTTTTAAAAGATTAATTAGTGCCTTTTGTTCATTTTCCAAAAGATGGTTTTTGGTAATATCGCTTGCATTTGCAATTAATCGTTCTCTTTCATAGTCAGTCATATTTAGAGCCTTTTTAATTGAGAATATTATGGACAGAAAATTATATTTTGGCATAATACACGTTTTACCATCTATACAAAAATCAATATTTCCTATGGCAAAAGGACAAACAACAAGTTTCTTCATAAACATAGTCTCAAGTGCAGGCAAATAAAATCCCTCAGAACCAAATTTTTCCTCCAAGGGTAAAAAAACAATGGTTCTTGAATTATTGACTAAATTTAAAAAATCGGTACGAGTAGGCAGCTTTGGCGGTAGTTGTACTTTTATGACTAGCTTTTTCTTTCTAAATTTATTTAAAAACAGCTGAGTTTTATAAATTTTTTGTGCCAGTTCAGGATTTTTTAAACCTACTATTAAAATATCAATTTCAGGATTTAATTTGGGGGTTGGAATGTCTTTTGGATCAATGGCATCCGGGATTAAAAATACGGGACCATTAACTCCATATTTCTCAAGTATGCTTTTGCTTAAACTGCTTTTAGTTATTCTAATTGCAGGATACTTAAGAAACTTATTTCTCTTGTCCTGAGGTCTTGTGTGGCGGGGGTGAGCAATATTGACTACAGGTGCCGGGGGGGTAAGCTTCTGTTTTTCATCAAGAATCATCCAGTCAACTCCGGAGAACAACAGTATATCATTTTTTTCTATTTCCCATACTTTAAGTTCATCTATGGTGTTTCTATATGAAGTCCAAACGTTACCTGGGTTATCAAACCAACTAGTTTCGGGGTTAAAATATACTTTTGGCAAAAAATATTCAGAGTCTTTAAGGTGCTCAAAATAATCTCTTACTTTTATTTGACCCCCACTTGTACCACCGTTGTAGATATTAAAAAACCTATGAAAAACGACTCTTCTTTTGTTTAATTCCATGTTTTTTTAAATACTACTTTTGTAATTATTGATTATTAATGAGGCTTATTTTTATTAAATAAATTTCGATTAAGTCAAGCTTCTAAAAGATTTTGGCTACTAATTTATATAAAAAATTAGCATTTATAACTTCTTTCTTTAAATTTGAGGGTATTAAAACACTAACTTTGTTATTTATCAGCCTAAATAATGATTTCAGATCCATCATCAAAATATTACAAGTCAAGTTGGGAGGCCTATTACAAAACCATGGCTTATGAAACATCTCAAATACCATGGGATGTAGCTCCTGATAAAGCAAGCAAACTCGATTTAGAAATTATAACTCAATATTTCAAAAGCTCTTTACCTTTAGTTGATATTGGTTGTGGTATTGGCACACAATCCATGTTTCTAAAAAAACATTTTGATGTTGTTATTGGCACAGACATTTCAGAAGAGGCAATTAAAATTGCAAATCAAAAATATGGAAACGAGAATGTAAAATTCTGCTCTTTAGACATACTGAATTTAGATGAAATAAAAACATTTTCTAATAATTATGGCCCTTGCAATCTTTATATGCGTGGAATGCTGCAGCAAATCCTGGAAGTTGACAGACAAAAATTTACTGAAGCAATAAAAATACTAATGCAAAATAATGGAAAATTGTATTTTACCGAATTATCTACAGACGCCGGAATATTTTTTTTAGACCTAAAAAGAAAGTTGGGTAAATTTCCACCTCAATTGCAAAGGGTATTGACAGAAAAAATAACTAAAATGGTTGGTGTAAACCTCAGGGACATTGATAAAATTTTTATTCCCGAAAGTTTTAATATTTTAGACCATGGAGTAACTACCATTTCATTAAAATTGGATGAAAATAATTATATTGGCGTACCTGCTGTTTATGGGTTGATTTCTTTGAAATGAATAAAAAAATACTAATGGAAAGCAATGTATATACCTCAAAAAGCTATCAGGGAAAAAGCCTGATAGGCAATTTGAAAGAATTATATTTTGACGTCAAGCATTACAGACACCTACTCTACAGTTTAGTTAAACTATCGATCACACAACAATACAAAAAATCGTTGCTTGGTTACACCTGGATTCTTATTTCGCCTTTACTTTCTGTGTTTATTTGGGTTATTTTACAGGCTTCAGGATTGTTTAATCCAGGAGACACACAAGTACCTTATATAGCATTTGTGCTTTTAAGCAATTCAATTTGGGCTTTTTTTATAAGTTTCTACAAGGGAATAAGTGATTCCCTAACCACAAAAGGGAGTGAAATAATTCAAAATAATTTTCCAAAAATAATCATAGTAGTTGAAAGAATTATTATTTCCTTTTTTGATTTTATGATTCCGTTAATATTGTCCATTTTAGTTTTGGCGTTTTTTGGTGTTAAGTTTTCCTGGACTTCGCTGTTATTTTTACCGGCACTACTGCCACTCATAGCCATTGGAATAAGTATAGGGCTTCTATTTTCTGTAATTAAAGTGATAGCTGTGGATTTTAATCTTATATTCAATAATTTTATGGAGGTATTAAAATACCTGACACCGGTTGTTTATTCAACGGCAGTTGCCAGTGATTTAATTCTTGGTATTATAAAATGGAATCCCTTGACTTATCTTATTGAGTTTCCCAGAAACTTACTCCTTGGTGGTGGTTTTGAAAATTGGAACATTTATTTATGGATTTCTCTTGGGAGTTTGATTTTATTATTGCTAGCCATACGGTTTTATTATTTAGCGACACCTTGGGTAATTGAAAAAATGACACTTTGATGGAAATGGAAAAAGAGCTATTGGTTGAAGTAGAAAACGTGAGTAAAAAGTTTTGCAAAAACTTAAAATGGAGCATGTTGCATGGCATAACCGACCTTGGTAAAATTGCAGTTGGAACAGACCTAAAAAGGAATAAACTCAGAAAAGAGGAATTTTGGGCTTTAAATGATGTGAGCCTAAAAGTGCATAGAGGAGATTTGCTCTGTATTCTGGGAAATAATGGTTCCGGTAAAACAACTTTAATGAGATTGATTGCAGGAATTTATCCTGTAGATAAAGGACAAATTACAGTAAATGGTAAAGTTTCCAGTTTGTTTGCTATTAAGTCTGGTATGCATCCCCATTTTAGCGGAAGGGAAAACATATTTATTAAAGGCGGAATGTTTGGACTTACACTTGAACAAATAAATGAAAAAATTGATTGGATTATTGATTTTTCAGAGCTTGGGGATTTTATAGATTCTCCTTTAGGCACCTATTCATCAGGAATGAGATCAAGATTGGGCTATGCCATTGCTGTGGGCACAGAACCTGATGTATTGATAATTGATGAAGGCCTAGCGGTGGGTGATGCTTCATTCAGATTAAAGTGCTTTCAAAATCTCAAATCTATTTCAAAAAACTGTTGCATCATTTTTATTACACATAACATTAAACGAGTTAAAGTGTTAGCAAACCGAATAATGGTTATAGATAAGGGTAAGTTTGTTTACGAAGGTACAAATGTGGAGGAAGGTATGGAGTTTTATATAGATGAATGTGCAAAACTTGTATCAAGAGAATTTTTAAGCTGATTTAAAAATGATGTTTTTTAAAAAAAAATATAAATTAGAATTAATCTCACTTCACATTCCCAAAACGGCAGGCACTTCATTCAGAAATATTTTAAAAGAAGTTTATGGAGAAAAAGGGGTGGTAAGATTTGACATTAATAATAAAGGGGTGGTAAGATTAAATCAGGAATTATATACAAATAAAAAATTACCTGCTGCTAAAGTAATCCATGGTCATTTTGCTTATGATGACCTCAAAACTCTTTTTGACATCCCAACAGAAATTCAAAAAATTACCTGGTTAAGAAACCCCGTGGAGCGAGTAATCTCAAACTATTTTTATCTGGAATCCAGATTAAAAACACTATTGAACGAAGAACAAAATAACCTGAACATCCTTAGCAAAATGCAACGCTCATTATTGGAATACGCCAGAGATGATATAAACAGAAACCGTCAATCCAGATTCCTTTCCGGGATTACCCTTGAAGAATTTGATTTTGTGGGTATTCAAGAGGATTTTGAGAGTGACTTAACTGAAATAGCGAGTACATTAAATTGGAAATCACTCCCAAATATAGTTCATCAAAACAAAACACCTCTTATAAAAAATAGTATCGATTCTGAAACAAAAAAAGAAATTGAATGGCTCAATCAAGACGACATGGAGTTGTATAAAATGGCGCTCAACCTTAGAGGAAAATCTTTATAGGAAATGTTAGAAATCATTCATATTCATATACCTAAAACAGCTGGAACAAGTCTGTTGAATGTACTTCAAAAAAAATACTCCTCCAATGAAATTTGCACAATCAAAAGAAAAGAGTTGATCAAAAATTCTATAAAAGATAATTCTGAAATAATTAAAAATCACATTTCAAAAGAGCATAAAATACTACATGGACATCTGCACTATAAAGAAATAGACTTTGTTCTCAAAATGAATAAAGATGTAAAAATAATCACTTTCCTAAGAAACCCTGTCGACAGAGTGGTATCCAACTATTTGTTTTTCAAGCAAAGAATAATTGAGGGAAAAGTAAATAAAAGCGAATTATCAAGAAAAAATGAAACCTTAATGGAATATGCTCGGTTAGAAGAAAGTCAAAACAGGCAAAGTAAATTTCTGGATGGAATTGATCTTGAAAAAATATATTTTCTAGGTGTAATGGAATCCTTTTCAGAGGATATAAAAAACTTGTGTAAGAAGTTGGAAATAAATTTATTTGAAATACCCGACCTTAACAAAAACAAACACTTTGAGATTAGTTATTTAAAAATTACAGAAACTGAAATTCAAGAAATAAAATCCTTAAACCAAAATGACCTGCTCTTGTATCAAAAAGCACTTGAAATAAGACATAGTAAACAGGTGAATAAATAACAATGGTCTTTCATTAAAGGCCTTTCAATAAACGCATAAAACAGAATAATCTATGAAATGCTGGATAGCTTCTTTCCCCAGGTCTGGAAACACTTTTTTCAGAAACATACTATTCTATGTTTATGGAATAGAGTCGAGCACTTGGCATAAAGAGGCTGGCTATCCGGTTGATGATAATTATGCCGATTTTGATTTTGTAAAAACGCACTTACTTCCTTCAGAATTGGAACCAAAAGATGAAACCATACCGGCCATCTATCTGGTTAGAGACGGTAGAGATGCTTTGGTATCCATAGCTCATCATAAAAGTGATATTGTTGAACCGGGTTCAGATTTTAAAAACAACCTTGAAGAAGCTATAATTGCTGCAGAAGGAAGTTATTTTGGAGGATGGTCAAATAACGTGACTCATTGGGCAAAAAGAGCTGATATAATAATAAAATATGAAGACCTGATTTCCAATCCCAAAAAGGTATTTGAACGGATTGAAAAGTTAATTCCACTACCCCAAGGGAATTGGGAAAACCTGCCCGATTTTAAAAGTATGAAATACGGAAAACCTAAATATGGGGGACAAACAACTTCAAAAATAATTAAAATAGACGAAAATGAATTTGCAAAAAAATTCTTTAGAAAAGGAATTTCAGGAGGTTGGAAAAACGAGTTTCCTAATGATTATTTAAATATATTTTGGCAACTTCATGGTGAAGCTATGGAAACTATGGGCTATGATCCAAGCCCCTCCAATACCCCTCAAAATAGTATAATCGACGAATTAGAAATTAAAAAGCTGGGGATTCTTTCCTCAGGAGATACCAACGAAAAAAAGAAATTAAAAGTCCTTATTGAAGCCAATAAACTTTTAGACATAAAAAATGACGGCATAAAGGTATATCTCACGCAATTATTAAGAAATTTTGAAGTATTGGAAAAAAAAGGCAGTTCTCATTTTAGTTTTGACCTTTTGATTGACAACAAGATTATTCCAATAATAAATTATTTTGATGCCATAGACTCACTTAAAATCGCAACCCACAATTATGAAAATCATCTTTTATCCCTGAAGAATTTGATAAAAAATAAGCTTCCAAAGAATATATACATTCCTCTGGCAGATATTTATAGAAAAAGTCCGGCAAGAAAATTTCTAAGAAAAACAAAGAAAAATACGCTAATAAAAGAAGAAAAGAAAATCCTGCAACATCATTCAAATTTATCAAACCAATATGATATAGTACACCTTCCTTTACCTCAGAACTATGAGAAAGTTAAGCACTTTAAAAGTAAGATTGTTGTTACCATTCATGACATTACACACAAATTATTACCTAAATATCATACTGAACTTAATATTAATCTCTCTGAAGAGGGAATAGCTTTTTGTAAAAAAAAGGACGCTAATTTTATTGCTATCTCCAGTAACACATCAGAAGATTTAAAAAAAATCTATAATTTAACTTTAAATAAAATTGATGTTATTTATGAAGCTTCAGACACCAAACTATTTCAACCCAATATTAATACAAACCACCAGAAACATATAAGAGATAAATATCAAATTTTCAATCAACCTTATTTTCTTTGTCTTTCAACTATAGAGCCCAGAAAAAATATAACTAATACCATTAAAGGTTTTAAAGCTTTTAAAAACAAACATCCTCATTCTAATATAAACCTAGTAATTGCGGGTGAGAAAGGATGGAAAGTTGACAGTATTTCTTTAGAAAAATTTAAAGAAACAAATGATATTATTTTTACAGGCTATATAGATGATGTTGATTTAAAAGCCATATACTCAAGTGCACTTGCTTTTTGCTACCTGTCTTATTATGAGGGTTTTGGATTGCCTCCTTTGGAAGCCATGAGTTGTAAAACAGCTGTAATTCACAGTGGAATAAGTTCACTCTCAGAGGTTATTGGTGATAGTGGCCTTGTCGCTAACCCACATGAACCTCAAAGCATTGCAGATAAAATGGAATTGTTGTTTTTAAATCCAACATTAAGAAATGATTTAGCTATTAAAGGTTTTGAAAAATCACTGACTTATAGTTGGAGAAAAACTACATTGGAAACATTGAAAGTATATAAGAAATGCGCCCTTTAAAAATCGCCATAATAGCTGATGCCTTAGACAATCAAAACGCCGGAGTTCATGTCTTTACAAAAGAAATGATTCGCGCAATAATAAAAACAAATACCACTCACGAAATCCTGCTAATCAGGCAAAAAAAAGAACCAAAAATTGAGGGAGTTAAAGAAATTATTGTCAAAACCACAAAGCTACCGATAGGTTATGCAAGTTTTCGTTTGTTTTGTATTATTCCTTTTATTTTAGTCCGACAGAAGGTAGATATCGTCATTGAACCAGCACACTTTGGCCCCTTTAATTTGCCTTCAAGCATAAAGCGAGTCACTGTAATCCATGATTTAACTCCTATTTTATTTCCAGAGTATCACAGATTCTTCAGTTGGTTTTTACAGAAATTATTCTTAGGTAAAATAATCGCCAAAGCAGATTTATTGATAGCAAACTCAAATTATACCAAGCAGGACATCTTAAAACATTATACCAATTCCAAAGACAAAGTTGTAAAAATATATCCTGATAGCACTTTGTCAAATAAAAATGAACATTTGCCTTTAAAAGTACCGTTCAATTTTCCGTATTTTTTAACTGTGGGCACTATTGAACCCAGAAAAAATCATTTACTACTTTTGGAGGCCTTTGAAATATTTAAGAAGAATAATCCTGAATATAAACTTATTATTGCAGGAGCAAAAGGCTGGAAATCTAACATTATTTATGAAAAGATTTCAAATCATACGTTTAAAGATGATATTATTTTTACGGGTTTTGTAGATAATGAAACCCTATGTAGTTTATATCAAAATGCTACAGCTATGATTTATCCTTCAAAATATGAAGGCTTTGGATTTCCTGTTCTTGAGTCCATCAGGTTGGGAACAATTCCAATTCTAACAAATAATTCCAGTTTGCCGGAAGTTGGAAGCAAACATGCTTTTTATATCCAAAATGAAGACCCTCTTGAGTTGTCAAAAGTTATGCAGCAAGTGGCAACCTTAAAAAGTGAAGAAAGAGAAATTATTATTCAAAGATTAAAACAACACGCTGCACAATTTTCCTGGCAGAATTTTGGTAATCAAATTTGGGAAGAATTAATTATTTTGACGGATAATGAATAATTTTTTTAATCAGTTTTTTTCATTTGGTTCAAAATTTCCGGTGAATATTTAAAAATCTCAAACAACTCTTCAGCAATTAAAGAATGACCCAACGCATTGGGGTGCTTGTCTTTAGGCGCAACAAATAAATCGTAAGGATTATAATCATTATAAACATCAGTAAGGCCAATAACTGTAAAACCAATTTCTTCGACTATAACTGAAATGTCCTCTGGGTAAGTTTTTACAGTAGGATGTTCATCTGTAGTTGGCCAGTAAATCCAAATGGGTTTTATGTTATTCTGAAGACAAAAATCATATAAATATTGGTAAAGGTCAACTAATAATTCATCGGCATATGGTACTAATTTATCATAAACCGACATGGAGTTTGCATTTTTATTAACATTACTTTTGTCAATAATTTCCTGAACAAAATCATATGGAATGGCCTTTCCCGACTCAATAGCAGTAGCAATCGTTTTAAGATTTTTAAATTTATCTACTCCATGAGAAACGATTATTAAGTTATCAAAATCAAACTTTACGCCTTGTTTCATTTCAAAATCATAAATACATTGTACTAAATCAAAACCGGGATTACCAAAATTCCAGAATTCATAATCAACTTTATTATTTAAACTGTTTAGATTTTGTTCTAGAAGTTCGTCAAAAAGTTCATGATCTGCCACCCCGGAACCATTAACATATGATCCACCCAAAATTCCTGTTCTAATTGTATTTGATGGTTTTATTTTGGAATAATTTTGGTCTCTGATTCCTAAAAAATTTGTTGTATAAGGCTTTTCTTTAAATGTAAAAGTGATGTTTGGCTTGCCTATTACATTTCTAATGTCTTCTACTATAATGGCTCCTTCAGAATTAATAAACCTGCCTCGACCTCTTCGCTCAACAATCTCGCCTACCGGGTTTGTTAACTCATTACCAATAAGTATCTCTTCATAATAACCATCAACAAGTAAATTTTCATCGGCTATATTTAGTTTAGGCTCTAAAAAACCAATTAAATCAATATTACTTTGTTTTGCAAGTAAAGTTTGAACGGGTTGCAATTGAAATACCATTAAAAGAAAAAGCATTGCAATTGACCAAAAACTAGCTAGTTTTGTTTTAGGATCTGGATCCACAACTTTTCCAAACTCTTTTAATTCAAAAAATCTGTAAGTAACTGTACCTAATATCCATGTTACAATTAAAATGATAAATAACGATAGATATTGTAATTGACTACCTACTAATATATTTTTAACAACATAAAACCAAGATCCCATTGTTGTAGAAGACCAAATGGACCACAAAACACTCATAACTAAAAACATCCCCAAAATTTGAGTTGTCATTAAAGCTGAATATTTCCAGGACTTTTCATCAATTTGATTGGATTTTCTTTTTGATTCCCAAATTGCATTTCCGGCAACTAAAATGCCAAATACACCCCAAAAAACAATATCAACCATTCTGAGTGGAAAATAACCCCTCAACCAAAACCATTGAAAAGAATGTAAAAACCAAGTAATAAAAAATATAACTAAGATTGCAAAAACTTTAGCATTTAAATCTCCATATTTTCTAAGTTTAAAAAATAAAGGGTAATAAAAAAGCTTTATCAAATAATCTCTAAAGTAAATATTAATCCGTCTCCATAAATCGGAAAAACCGGAGGCTAAAAAATAATTATCAAATACTCTTGGCAGATTAAAACCAAATAAACATAAAACGCCTACAGAAATATGAAATAATCCCGAGAGTCTAATAATTAATAAATAATTGGTTGTCATATAATGCCATAATGAAACAACGTCTGTAACTTCAGTGGGTGGTAATAAAAAGTAATAATAAATCACACGGTATACCAACAGATGAAAAAGCCCTAAAACAATCCACTGTACCCCTTTTTTATAAATTGAAATCGCCGAGTCGTTATAGTAATTTCTTAAAAATAATTTATAATCAACTGCTGGAAAAAGTAGTATTGCCATGTTTGGCAACATAAAAAAATAGGTAATATCTTTAATTAACTTAGGCCGTTCTTTTTGATACGTTTTATCAAAAAGAAAAATTGATAATCTAAAAATAAACATTGAACCTAAAGTTGAAACAACTACTAAATGTGGCACTAACCAATCTGGTTTTAAGGCCATTAACACAATTAGTCCTAAAAAGACAAGGACAAGTAAAATGTTTCTTAAAAACTTTTCTAAAAAAACTGAAATTAGTGTTACAATAACACCTATACTTAATACTCCAATCATTCCGGTTAAACCATTTATCAGGAACAATAAAACCAAGCCAAGTAATAAGAAAAAATACAACCTGTAAGGACGTGAAATGATTGAGTTAACTAAAAACCCAATAGAAGCAACAAGCAGAAGTTTATCTAAATTCAAAAAGGATTCAACGTCATACCAAAAGACCAATAGATTAATTGCTATTAATTGCAAAAGTATCAATCCAAATACCCATAGATTATTTTTATCCACAGTTGATTCACCGGAGTTTTGACTATTTACCATATTTGTATTTAATATATTGGCACATAAATTTCTAACAGTTGTGCATTACCATTTTTAAAATAAATTTCCTGAACAGCTGCAGGAATTAAAACTGTTTCACCAGTTATAAGGTTTTCAGATGCTCCTTCGCAATTTATTTCAGTATTTCCCGAAACACACATATAAACTACAAATGAGTCAATTTTTGATATATTTCTATAAGTTTGGTCTTTGGTGTTAAAAACACTAACTGAAAAATAAGGAGATTCAACAAGTAAAGGGGAATTTTTCTTTTCACTTGAAAACTTTTTGTTTGTGTTTGCGTCAAAATCGATAGCATTGATTGCAAGATCGTTGTGAAGTTCCCTTAATTGACCATTTGTATCGGGTCTATTCCAGTCATAAATGCGATATGTAACATCAGATGTTTGTTGAATTTCAGCTAGCAACACTCCGGCTCCTATGGCGTGAACAAGCCCTGGTGAAATATAAAAAGCATCACCCTGCTTAATTTTTTCTTTGTGAAGAATCGCTTCTATTTGATTATTTTCAACAGCATTTAAAAAAATATTTTTGTTTATTTTTTGGTTAAACCCTAAAATTAACTCACTATCAGTGTCTGCTTGAATGATGTACCACATTTCGGTTTTACCAAAGGAATTATGCCGCTTCTTTGCCAGCACATCATCTGGATGTAATTGAACTGAAAGGGTTTTCTTGGCGTCTATAAACTTAAACAAAAGCGGAAATTTATTCCCAAACTGTTTAAAAACGTGTTTTCCAAGCAACTCTTCTTTATAATCACGAACAATCTCTGAAATAGATTGGCCCTTTAATAGACCATTTGAAACTACTGAAATATTATTTTCAACATCTGAAATTTCCCAACTCTCACCCACATTAGAAGCCAAAGAACTCTTGTTGAGAAGTTTCATTAACTTCGTTCCTCCCCAAACTTTTTCTTTTAAAATGGGTTGAAACTTGATTGGGTATGCAGGTATATTCATAAATTAATATGTTTCCTTTAATACGTCAAGTGCTTTTTTAATATGACGAGAAGCATTCATAGAATTGAACACATACAAAACGCGACCATCTTGTCCCACAATATAGGTTTCTCTTCCGGGAAGAAGTCCAAAAAGGTCATTTTTAACGCCAAATTTTCTTTTTACCTTTCCGTTTTCATCTGAAAGTAATATAAATGGTAGATTGTATTTTTTTGCAAATCGTTCATGTGAATTTTTAGAATCTGCACTAATTCCAATTACAGTTGCTCCAAGCGCTTCAAAATCTTTATAGCTATCACGAAAACTACACGCTTCTTTTGTACAACCCGGTGTGAAGTTTTTTGGGTAGAAATAAATTACAAGCTTTTTTTTTCCTTTTACAGATTTGATATCAAATTCGTTTCCGTTTTGGTCTGTCAATTTGAAATCGGGTATGGTATCACCAATAGTAATGCTCATCGTTATTCTCCTGTATAAGTTACATAGTTTCTTGGGGTTTCATATAGAGTTACCGAAATTTTGTATTTTTTTTCAAGCTTTCTTCTTAGTTTATTCCAAATGACAACTGCAATGTTTTCGACTGTGGGATTTAAATCTTTAAATTCCGGGACATCAAGATTAAGGTTTTTGTGGTCAAAAGGATTTTCAACTTCTTGAAAAATAAGCTCTTTTAAAATTTTTAAATCAATTAAATAGCCGGTTTCGGGGTCAATTTCGCCACTAAGACCCACAATAAGTTCATAATTGTGACCGTGATAGTTTACGTTGTTACATTTTCCAAAAATGGCATTGTTTTTTTCTTCACTCCAATCTTTTCTGTAAAGACGGTGTGCTGCGTTGAAGTGTGCTTTTCTATAAACCGTTAGTGGCATAATTATATGTGTTCTTGGTATTTGTCAAAAATAATTTTAAACCAGGCAGTATAGCTTTGTGGGTTTAAAACAATATCTTTTTTGATATCTGAAATTGTCATCCATTTCCAGTTTGCAACTTCTTCAGGATTAAGAATGGGTACTCCATTGAAGTGTCCGGTGAGAATGTGGTCAAATTCATGTTCTGTTAATCCATTATCAAAAGGAGCTTTGTAAATAAAAGAAATGGTTTCTTTAAGTCCTGTAACAAATCCCATTTCTTCTTGCAGGCGGCGCTTGCCTGCTTCGATGTTACTTTCACCATCCCGTTGATGGCTACAACATGTGTTAGTCCACAAACCAGGTGAATGGTATTTATCAAAAGCCCTTTGCTGAAGCATAAGTTCATTTTTATCATTAAAAACAAACACTGAAAAAGCTCTATGAAGAAGTGCTTTTTCATGAGCTTCCTGCTTGGGCATCAGTCCTATTTTTTCGTCATTTTCATTGACCAGGACGACCATTTCTTCTGGCATATCAATTTCTTTTTCTCAAAAATACAAAATCGGTTTTAAGTTTCAATAAAAAAAAGCGTCTCGTTAACTGAAATTTATCAGTTTAAGACGCTTTTACTCTAACTTAAAACTTAACTTTTAATTCTGAATTATAAACATGGATCGCCTGTTTAATTGGTGTTTTTCTTCACTACAAGCTACTCCATTAGAACATTCGTTTATTAATCTTGATTCTCCATAGCCTCTTGCGCTTAGTCTATCTCTATCAATTCCTTTACTTACTAACCACTCCAAAGTAGACTGTGCTCTGCGTTCAGAAAGTAATTCATTGTAAACATCACTTCCTCTGCTATCTGTGTGAGATTCAATGTGTATTATCAGTTCTGGATATTCTTTCATTGCAGCTAATATTTTAGCGAGCTCAACAGCTGCATCAGGTCTGATATTGTATCTGTCAAAATCAAAATAGATGGGTTGAAGTGTAAGCCTGCATCCCAAATCGTTTGGTGGGCAGGGGTCTGAAGATTTCAGCATTAAAGGAACATCGATACTTGAGGAGTTTTCAGGTGTATTGATGACTTTTTCTGTTGGGTTATAGTTTTCCTTGGTTCCTCTAATTATATATTTTTTATCACAATTTGCTTTAAAAGTATATTTAGCATTGCTTCCTACGGTCGTAGTAGAAATAACTTCGTTACCCTCATCCATTAAAGTAACTAAAGAACCCGGTAATAATTCACCTGTATCTTCATCAGTTACAAGGCCTGATATGGTTATTTCACAAATTCTATTAATTCTGTATATGTCATCATCTTTACTACCTGAATCACCACTTCTGTTTGACGAGATAAAACCAATATTTGAATTAGTGTCAAGAATAAAACCAAAATCATCTTTACTACTATTAACTGGTGTTCCTAAAGGATTTATTTTAGTTGGTAAGCCCTGTTCATTTAATTCGGTATAAAAAACATCAAATCCACCAAGCCCGGCTCTGCCATCAGTAGAGAAATAAAGCACATTCTCATCGCTTATGAAAGGGAATGACTCTCTGGCTTCTGTATTGATGGAAACTCCTAAATTTACAGGATTACCAAAACTACCATTGTCTAAAATGTCAACATACCATAAATCTGATTGCCCTGTGGTACCCGGCATATCCGATGAAAAGTACAACTTCTTTCCATCTACACTCAAAGCTGGGTGTGCAACAGAATATGAATCATCATTGAAAGGCAATTCCTCAATATTTGTCCAGGTGTTTTCAGCTAACATTGTCGCTCTGTAGATTTTTAATCTTATTAAATTGTCTTTATCCTTTTTCTTTTTTCCATCAATGTAATTGTTTCTGGTAAAATAAATTGTTTTTCCATCTTTAGCAAAGACAGCGGTTGACTCATGAAATTTTGTATTAATATCTTCTGATAAAAGTGTGGCCCCTGAAAGTTTGCCATCTTCATTTTTATCAGCTACATATAGATTTAAAAAAGGTTGGGCATTCCAGTCATGGATTTTTGGCTTCACAACTCCTAAACCTGAGGCAGAAGCAAAAACTAATTTACCATTATAAAAAGAGGGGCCAAAGTCTGAATATTCAGAATTTATTTCTGTTTTCTCGAAAACATATTTATCCTCCAAACTTAAGATTGAGTTTAAATAGTCTTTATTATTCTTATAATCTTGAATAATTTGTTGAGATCCACCACTTTCAGCAAATGCATTCATAAATTCATCAGCTTTTTCATAGTCACCTTTGCTTTTTAAACTTTGCGAAGCTCTAAAATAGTACTCGGGTTCAGTTTCCTCAGGAAATTCAATTATAAGTTTTTCATACCACTTTGCAGCATTTGAATATTCACTATTAAAGTAATAAGTATTTCCTAATTTTTTATAAATCTCTGCAGATGTATATCCTTCTTCTACAACTTTCAAGTAGATTTTCTGTGCATCTATATAAGAATACTGATCATAGGCTCTATCAGCTTTTTTGATTTGAGCTTTTTGAGCAATCAAACCTGCTGTAGAGAAAAATATCACAAGGATTAAAACTATTTTGGTATTTATTTTCATCACTAAGTGTTTAAGTTGTTAAAAGAATCTAGGCGAAAGTATTCTGTCTTTCGATTTGAATATTTCATATCGCAAGAAAAATTCAAATGATCCATCGTTGTATTTTGTTAAATCTGTAGTTTCTCTATCATAAGCAAAACCTAAAAAGAGACCATCTGAAACCTGAAAT
>NZ_CAXBAN010000004.1:0-19173 GCF_963973675.1 uncultured Planktosalinus sp.
ACTTACCAGAAAATCCTTGCCGAAGCCATTGAAGAACTCAAAGAAAAAGAGTTTAAAGACCTTTACAAAGATGAAAAAGATAAAAAATACATCAAGGAAACTGTCATTGATACCGATTTCGAAATTCTGTTCCCCGATGATTATGTAAATAATATTACCGAAAGACTCAATCTTTACAACAAGCTTTCCGATTTAAAAACCGAAGAAGCCTTACAGCAATTTGAAAAGGAGCTCGAAGACCGTTTTGGTGAACTTCCGGTTCAGGTGATAGACTTATTGAACAGCGTTCGGATAAAATGGATTGCCATACAAATGGGCTTGGAACGTGTGGTGATGAAGCAGGGCAAGTTTGTAGGTTACTTTATTGCAGACCAGCAATCCGGGTTTTATCAGAGTGAGGCGTTTCAAAAGGTATTGCAATTTGTGCAGTCACAATCCGGTCTTGTAAAAATCAAGGAAAAACAAACCCGTACAGGATTGCGGTTGTTGTTGAGTTTTGAGCATGTAAAATCGGTGAAGCAGGCGTTGAAGGTGTTGGAGCGGTTTTAAAAATCAATTCCCCATTATTCTTTCCCAAAGTTCAGCCATTAACTTTTGAGCATCTTCACGGTTTTTTTCAGTTTCTTCGGCATAAATAACTCCTTCTTTTTCAATTAATTTATAGCTAAATGTAAACTCAGGATTTTCAGGATCATTATTCAACAACCCAAATCGCAAATCATTAAAAAAAAGGTTCTCCTCTTTTTTAGAGATTGTAAACCAACCCCCTTCTGCAATCTTTATGAGTCGTTTTATGTTTGGTTTATGAATCCAATCACCCAACAAATGATGGTTTTTTGGAAATGAATAAAAAGTTATTGGTTGTGTGTCAAACAGTGAATAGTCACCAATTAAAAAAGCATCACTGGTTTCCACATTGGCTGTCCATAATATTGCATTTAAAGGAGCCGGTTTGGTTTGAATTTGCCTATAGTAGATATTTTGTTCTTGTAGGGCATTTGTAAATTTTTGATAAGTAACACCTTTCAAAACCAATGTTATAATCAAATAACAACTACTGACAATTAACCCCAAACGATTGTACTTTTGTCGTTTTGGTGAACTTCTTTTCTGAAACATCGTCAAAACCAGAAAAAACAGAAAGGGAATTGTGTATAGGGGGTCAATCACAAAAATATTTTTAAAAGCTACCCGATATTCAAAGGGCCAGAAAAATTGGGTTCCCCAAGTAGTAAAGCCATCTAAAACAGGGTGTGTAATCAAAGTCCAGAAAAACAGCCAACTCCAGCCTTTCCATCCCACTCCAGATTTTTTTTCAATCTTGGAAACCAACCACCCCAAAATGGGTGCAAACAACACAGAAAAGAAAATGGAATGGGTAAATCCTCGATGAATCTCAATCGCTGTAATGGTATCTGTAAAAAGGTTTGCAAGCACATCCAAATCTGGTATTGTGCCGGCTATAGCACCGTAAAGCATCGCTTTATTGCCCACTTTTTTGCCCAAAACCGCTTCTCCTACAGTAGCCCCTAAAACGATTTGTGTTAATGAATCCATTTGTTGGTGATGGTTAATGCCTATTTGTTAATGGTTAAGTTTGTATTCAAAATCACCTCTCAAAACTTCTTTACGGAGCCGGATTGGGTATTTCTTCGTGAATTTTATTGATTTCCTTTAAAATTTCTTTTGAAAGCAGCACATCTTTGCTTGCAATGTTTTCTTTTAATTGTTCTACTGAAGTTGCCCCGAGAATTGTGCTGGTCACAAAAGGTTGCTGTCTTACAAATGCCAAAGCCATATGGGTTAATGAGATTCCGTTTTGTTTTGCAAGTTCGTTGTATTTTCGGGTTGCAATAAAACTATTGGTTTTGTGATAGCGGTTGTAATTGGGAAAAAGCGTCACCCTGGTATTTGACGGAGTATCCTCCAAATATTTTCCGGTGAGTTGTCCAAAGCCCAAAGGTGAATAAGCCAGATAGCCTATGTTCTCACGAAGCAAGACTTCAGTCATCCCGATTTCATCTTTTCGGTTTAACAAGCTGAAGGGATTTTGAATGCTTGCGATTTTGCGTTTTCCCTTTCGGGCTTCTTCAACATAGCGCATCACCCCAAACGGACTTTCGTTTGAAACACCTATATGACGTATTTTACCTTCCTTGACAAAATGCTCGAGGTTATGGAGAACTTCGGCGATGTTGTCTTGCCAGTTTTCATTTTCCCGGTGGCTGTAATTCCGTTGTCCAAAATAGTTTGTATTACGTTCAGGCCAATGTAACTGGTAAAGGTCTATATAATCAGTTTGGAGACGTTTTAAGCTTTTAGTGACGGCATCGTTGAGCGAGGCTTTTGAAAAATCGAGGGGTGATCTGATATGGTCAAACTTACGGTTGGGTCCGGCAACCTTAGTGCCTATAATTACTTTATCCCTGTTGCCGGTTTTTGCTAACCAGTTTCCGATAATAGTTTCTGTATTTCCCTGTGTCTCTTTTCGACCCGGAATGGAATACATTTCGGCTGTGTCAATAAAATTCACCCCCTTATTGATTGCAAAATTAAGTTGTTCAAATGCTTCATCTTGTGTGTTTTGCTGACCCCAGGTCATGCTGCCCAGACAAAGCTCACTAACTTTCAAATCTGTGTTGGGGATTATTTTGTATATCATAATAAATTCCCGTCCCGATAGCTATCGAAAGGAACCTCTTTAAGTTAATCTTAGTTCAAATGTAATATTCAATAATTTTTTCATAACAAAACTAATAAAGATTGGCAATAAATTTACGAAGCTTATGACTTCATTAACAGGTTGAAAAAACTTAATCTAACCGGCTATAAATCATTTAACAACTTACTGATTTCATCCAACTTTGGTGTTAAAATCACTTCGATCCTTCGATTTTTAGCTCTTCCCTCAGCTAAAGTATTTGAAGCAATGGGAGTAAATTCTCCTCTTCCGGCGGCTGTAAGGTTCTCTTTTAAAATAGTCGGGTTTTCGGTGAGTATGGTCACTATGGCTGTAGCCCTTTTGGTTGAAAGATCCCAATTGTCTTTTAGAGGACCGTTACCGCCGTAAGGAACGTTATCAGTATGGCCCTCAATCAACACAGCAATTTCAGGATTTTGAGCCAGAACTTTCCCCAACTGGACAACCGCTTCACGCCCATTGGTGTTTACAGCCCAGCTTCCACTTTCAAAAAGGAGTTTGTTCTCCATAGAAACATACACCTTCCCATCGCGCTGCTCAACGGTAAGACCTTTACCTTCAAAATTTGTTAAGGCTGCAGAAATGGCATTTTTTAAATTATTCATTTGAGCTTCTTTGGCCGCAATGATACCTTCTAACTCATCTACACGCCTGGAACGTGCATTTAAATCGCTTTGCATTTGCTCAAGGCGGGTTTGTTCGGCTGCCAGTGCTTGTTCTTTTTCTTCAAGTTGGCTGAGTAATGTGCGATTTAATTCGAGGTTTGATGTTAAGTTTTCAGAGCTGTTGGCTTCCAAGGCATCATAGGAGTCCTGCAGTCGTTTGAGGTTGTTTTGAGTAGCAGCATAGTCAAGTGCCAAACGGTCTCTTTCAGCTTTTAACTTTTCAAAATCACTTTGAAGATTTTGTAAAGCATATCGGTCTGCATTTCCTTTATTGTTGTTAAGTTGAGCCATTAGCTCTTTGTTTTCAGTTTTAAGCGCATCATAATCAGCTTTTAAGTCTTCAAACACTTTTGAAGATACGCATGAGCTTAATGATAATACAACAGCTGCGAAGGTGAAGATTAATTTGTTCATAGTTTATTTGATTTCAATTTGTTCGCCCAAAAAATGTGGTTGTTTACTAATTAATAAGTCTGAAAAAACCTTAACACGTGCAAAATATTCTCTTAATTTAACTTTGAATCCAGTCCGCAAATTAACATCTTTTGCATTGTAACCTATTGCTTTAACTCCTCTTTTTTCTGCTATATAAACTGCCCTTTCATTGTGAAATTGTTGTGAAACAACTGTGATGCTTTCCTGACCAAATATTTCTTTGGCCCTTACCATTGAATCTAGGGTTCTAAAACCCGCATAATCAAGATAGATTTTATTTTCTGGGATACCTTTTTTTACTAAATCGTTTTTAATAGTTTGAGGCTCATTATAACTTTGATGTTTGTTATCACCGCTAATAAGTATAAAATCAATTTTTCCTGAATGGAATAATTCTATAACAGCGTCAATCCTGTATTGATAATATAAGTTTATTGTTCCGCCTTTTTGATACTTGGATGTTCCCAATACAATCCCTACTTTATTTTTTGGAATTAAAGCAGAATCATCAAAAGTTTTATCTTTAGAATAGGCTGATATTATGACATCTGAGACAAGTAAAACTGCAACCAAAGCTAAAATAGCCAAAGAAATGGCATAGCTCATTTTGTTAAAAGAAGGTGTTCGCTTCATGATTACCTCTTAATTTCCAGCAGCAGCGGACAGTGGTCGCTGTGTCTGGCTTCAGGTAATATAACGGCGCGTTTTAGCTTTTCTTGTAGGGGTTGGGTGACCATATGGTAATCGATGCGCCACCCTTTGTTATTGTTGCGGGCGTTGGCACGGTAACTCCACCAAGTGTAATTGTGTGGATTCTGATTAAATTCCCGAAAAGAATCTACAAAACCACTATCAATAAATCGACCCAGCCACTCACGCTCCTCAGGTAAAAAGCCCGAAACTTTAGCATTTCTGATGGGGTCGTGAATGTCTATGGGTTTGTGACAAATGTTGTAATCTCCGGAAACAATCAGGTTAGGAATTTCTTTTCTAAGGTCTTTGGAGTATTCCAAAAAGTCATCCATATAATTGAACTTAAAGCCCAAACGTGCATCATTGGTCCCACTGGGAAGATACATGCTCATCACAGAAATGTCATCAAAATCAGCCCTGATATTTCTTCCTTCAAAATCCATATAGTCTATTCCGGTGCCATACTCAATATGGTTGGGTTTTCTTTTTGACAAAATTGCCACTCCGCTATATCCTTTTTTTTCTGCAGAAAACCAATAATTGTACTCATAGCCTGCATCTTCAAACATAGCAAGTTCCAACTGGTTTTTTTGTGCCTTTGTTTCCTGAAGACACACTACATCAGGATTTGCCTGCTTCAACCATTCAAAAAAACCTTTGTTGATTGCTGCTCTAATTCCATTGACATTGTAGGATACGATTTTCATGAGTTTAATTTCAGTTTTTTATAGGCTTCTTAATTTTAAAACCCTTAAAATTACACTGTGCTAAAATAAATAAAGTCAGGGACTTTCCCTGAAACATATAAATAAAGATTTCTATACATTTATCATTAAAATAAATAGCCATGCTTTCAGTTTAAGTTATTGATGAAATTCCGAGTTTTAACCGTATTTTTATTTTTGGGTTTTTTTTGCATATCGCAGGAAGAGTCTCTTAATTACCGCAATGTAAAGGTTGCTGTAAAAGATTCCATTGTCCTTGACTCGGTAAGCATCAACCCCGCTCGTTTTTCTTTGCTGGATAAAGACAATAACATTGTTGACTCTACAAAATATCA
Organism: uncultured Planktosalinus sp.; assembly: GCF_963973675.1. Taxonomy (NCBI): domain Bacteria; kingdom Pseudomonadati; phylum Bacteroidota; class Flavobacteriia; order Flavobacteriales; family Flavobacteriaceae; genus Planktosalinus; species uncultured Planktosalinus sp. The sequence continues at coordinate 5,555 of NZ_CAXBAN010000004.1, forward strand.
GGTGAATTTTGAAACTGCCGTGATGTATTTGTCTGAAGAGCTTCAGCGCTCCCAAGATTCTCTCCAAGTTTACTATTTAAACTACCCCGGATTTTTAACCAAAAAATATTCTTTACTGGACACATCAATTATTTCAGAAAAGACGGGTGCAATGGATCGTTTGTACTCATTGCAGCAATCAAATCGCTCAAATACATTTGTGCCCTTTGAAGGATTGAATTCAAATGGTAGTATTTCAAGGGGTATTACTATTGGCAACAATCAAAATGCGGTAGTAAATTCTGAACTGGATTTACAAATCACTGGAAAATTGAGTGACCGGGTCGGCATTAGAGCTTCTATTCAAGATGCAAACATTCCGGTTCAGGAAGGTGGCTATTCTCAAAGTTTAAATGAATTTGATCAGATATTTATTGAACTTTTCAGTGATAAATGGACCATCAGAGCTGGTGATATTGATTTGGAAAATCAGACCAGTTATTTTGCCCGATTTCAAAAAAAAATTCAAGGCTTATCAGTTACAGGAGCCCTAGAGGGAAATGAGTCTGAAACCACAATGTTCCTCTCGGGCGGGGTGGTTAGAGGAATTTTTGCCAGAAGCCGTTTTGAGGGTCAGGAAGGAAACCAGGGACCTTATAAGTTATCAGGTCCAAATGGCGAGTTATTTATATTAATCATTTCAGGAAGTGAACGTGTTTATGTAAACGGACTATTACTTGAGCGCGGTGAAAATGCAGACTATGTAATTGATTACAATGCCGGGGAAGTAAGGTTTAACAATACGTTTCCGGTTACTTCAGAAATGCGCATTGTGGTTGAATACCAATACTCTGATCGAAATTACACCCGGTTTATTGGCTATGGTGGAGGAAATTACTCCTCAGAAAAACTGGATATAGGAGCCTATGGATATATTGAAAGTGATTTGAAAAACCAGCCTTTACAACAAAATTTATCTGAAGAACAGGTGCAAATCCTTCAAAATGCTGGAGATGACCCTGAAGAAATGGTTGCACCCTCCGCAGTACCTGAATCTTATTCTGACAATAAAATTTTATATAAAAAAGACTTGTTTGAGGGTCAGGAAATCTTTGTATTTTCTAACAATCCTGATGATGAATTATTTCGTGTAAGGTTTACTCTTGTTGGTGAGAATCAGGGTAACTACATAGTTTCTGACAATTCAGCAATTAGCAGGATTTTTGAATTTGTTCCACCTGTAAATGGGGTGCCTCAAGGAAACTATAAGCCTGTCATTCAGCTTTTTGCTCCCACCCAATTGCAAGTGGGTGGAGTGCAGGGAAGCTATAGACCGAGCGAAAAAACAAGTGTTGGATTTGAACTTGCTGCTTCTAAACAAGACTTAAATTTATTTTCAAACATTGACAATGAAGACAACAATGGTTTTGCATTAAAATTTCAAGCAAAGCAAAAAATATATGGTCAGGAAGAAGGTCTTCAAGTAAACGGCTATTTAAACGCCGATTATATTGACCAAAACTTCAATACCATTGAACGCCTGTATGACGTTGAATTTAATCGTGATTGGAGTCTTGAAAACCCTGAAGGCAGTCAAAGTTTGATTATTACTGGTCTGCAGATAGCTGACGCCAACCTTGGAAAAGCAACTTATGAGTTTCAAAAACTGGATTATTCAGAGAATTTTGACGGAAGTCGTCACGTGCTAAATGCTTCTGGAAGTCTGGGAAAACTAAAAACAAATATTTATGGAAGCTTATTAAACAACTCAGGAGAAAACCAAAAATCTAACTTCCTACGTATCAATGCAAATGCTGTTTATGACTTTAACAAGGTATGGGTGGGTGCTAAATTCGCTAAAGAAGACAACAATCAACGAATATTGGCTCAAGACAGCCTTACCCCTGTAAGTCAAAAGTTTTATGCCTATGAAAGCTATTTAGGTATAGGCGACAGCACCTCTGTGTTTGTTGAAATAGGGTATAGAAAACGGGTCAATGACAGTGTCAGGCAAAATGAATTACAACAGGTAAGCCAATCCAACACGTATTATTTAAAATCACAACTCGTTCAATCTGAAACCACTCAACTGTCGGTTTTTGCAAATTACAGACAATTGAAAGATGATTTTGGTGAAAGGGAATTGTTGGATCAATCGCTCACCAGCCGAATTTTGTTGAATCAGCGTTTATGGAATGGTGCCTTGCAATGGAATTCTACCTTTGAAACCAATAGTGGTGTTCTTCCTCAACAAGAATTTACTTTCGTGGAAGTTGAGCCAGGTCAGGGAACACATGTATGGAATGACTATAATGAAAATGGAATTCAGGATCTGGAGGAATTTGAAATAGCACAATTTCCTGATGAAGCAATATTCGTGAGGGTTTTACTCCCCAATCAGGTATTTGTGAAAATTTACCAGAACAAGTTTGGACAAGTTTTAACCATAAATCCCGGTAATTTTTTCAAGGACAAATCAACAAAAAAGTTGTTTTCAAAATTCTACAATCAAACCTCCTACCTGATAGACAGAAAAACCCTTCGTCAAGGAAATAAACTGGACTTTAACCCATTTAGTGGAAATGAAGAAACCCAGTTGGGACTAGCTTTAAATTTTAGAAATATATTGTTTTTCAACCGTGGTAAACAACACTTCACAACAAGTTATACCTATACAAATTCAAAGGCTGATAATTTGCTTTCAGTAGGATTGCAAAAAAATGCATTGGAAAGTCATCAATTAAATTTTAGTCACAAATTTGAAGAAAACTGGTTGGCAAACCTCAAATCACAGTTTAGTGAAAACTACACTTCTTCAGAAAATTTTAACCAGCGAAACTTTACCATTGAAAGTTATGAACTGGCGCCTAAAATTTCTTATTTGTTTTCAGAAAATGCTCAATTTTCTTTACTCTATCAGTTTTCAAACAAGGAAAACCTTATCGGTGAACGCGAAGTTTTAAAACAACAAAAAATAGGTGCAGAGTTTACTTATAACCAATCTGAAAATTATTCAATCAATGGTACTTTCAATTATATTTCTAATGAATTTTCCGGAAGTGCTTTTTCACCTGTCGCTTTTCAAATGCTGGAAGGTTTGCAACCTGATAAAAACTTTACCTGGAACTTGCTTTTTCAAAAAAGCATCACCAAATACCTTGACGCCAACCTTTCTTATTTCGGGAGAAAAAGTGAAACATCAAACACCATCCACACAGGTACTGTTCAATTGAAGGCCTATTTTTAGGAATAAAAAAAGGCCTCAAAAAATTGAGGCCTTTTAATTAACTGTATGATTTTAAAAGTTATTTTAAAATCAACTTTTTAGTAATTGTACTATTACTAACTTCATCTGTTAATTTTACAAAATATAAGCCGGTAGCGTTGTTTGTTAAATCAAATGTAAAGATGCTGTTTTCATTGTCTCCTTTTGTGATTACTTGTCCTAAGACGTTAAACACTTCAAAATTTAATTTACTTCCTGAAGTATTTGTAATATTTACAATACCTTCAGAAGGATTTGGATATAAAGAAACTTGTGTTGAAAGCTGGTTCCCTGAAGTACTTAAAACACTAAAGTTGCTGAAAGTAACCGATTCTGAAGATTCAAACTCACCTCCTTCAATAATGATTGTTCCATCTTCAGTTTCAAGAGAGTAACTACCATTTCCAAAACCACAGCAAATACCATCTCCAAATTCATCAATGATTGTAAAAGTATAACAATCGTCTGATGATAGAATAAAGGTTTCTTCTATGGTTTGCCCATCTTGACCTGGATAGGGACCCCCGGAATACAAGGTTGTCCCTGCAGAATTTACAAACTCCCAAGAAGTTTCTTCTGGATAATCATCGAGTACAATTGTTAAATTAACTTCTGGTGTTATAAACTCATCTGGTGCTTCAAAGCTCACATTGGACACATTGTTACCAGGAAATTCATCGGGTTGTCCATTAGGATTTTCAAGCATTGCAGTAAAGGTCCCATTTTCATTGATGGCAATTGCATCTAGTATAATTTCTTCTTGCTCTCCGTTTTCTAAACTTCCAGTCCACTCAATTTGCGTTAGACTAGTTCCCTCTAGTCCATATTCAATGTCAGCTGAAACCAAGGTTTCAGAACCTAAGTTTCTAACAATAATAACAGGCTCAATTACATTGTCACATAATAAAGCTCCTACATTACTAACTGAGATTCCTGCATTATAGGCAAGTACTTCAAATGGTGGGTTTGCATCAATTGTAACTAGTCCTGTTGCATCAGGGTCGAGCCAATCTTCAAGACGGGTTTCAGCTGTTGCTCCATCTGCCCAGGATCTTCCAAAACGGCCATATTCATCCCATTGGTTATTATCATTTGTTCCAGCACAGGCTGCAGCCCCTCTCCAGAGTTGTCCAACAATTTTTCCTTGAGGGTCAAAGAGTGGTGATCCGGAAGAACCCCCCTCAGTAACGCCTAAATCCCAGTCAAAAACCCGCCAAACAGGTTCATTTCCATTTTGTGTAAGTTGACCGGGTGCATTGTCATCAACACAAACTTTCATAATATCACCGGATGGATGGTGTATTCCCCAGGTTTTTGCAGGAATATCATCACTTCTATCCCAACCGTTCCAAACAACATCCCAGCCACCGGGAATTGGGTTATTGATTTCAACTAAACAGAAATCTGATGGTCCAATTCTAGATCTTAAGGTAGCACCGCTCATTGTTTGTGTTGTTGGACCGTTCGTGCTGTTTTGAGTTGATGCACAAATGGGGTCTGGGCTTATCCAGTTAAATCTGAATGCCCAAGTAGCAGGGTTGCTATAACAATGGTTTGCTGTTAAAACATATGGTGTTCCATCATTGGATGTGTTATTGATTAATGATGCTGAACAAAATCCACTGGATCCTGACAACAGCATGACTACCCCTTTTTTATTGTGGTTTTTAAGGTCTTCAAATTCACCAATAGGACAATCAACATCATGATTACAATCGCCTGAGTCATTCAACCCTTTTTCAACAGCAAAATTGCTTTGTGACCTATAGCCATGAACAACTTTTCCAATTTGAAGGATTCCCTGATCTTTTACTTTTGCAGGTTCATAATACTCAATCCAGACATCTTCACCGTCTACAAGCCAAGTTCCTAATGTTCTTTCGCTATTATTTTGGTTGTGATCATAGGCACCTAATAAATCTGATTTGTCATTATTATATAAGTAAATTTTTCCACCTCTTGGCATGTAAAAATCTTCAAATAGAAAATTCATAGTAATTGCGCCTTCTGACTGATATCTGATTCGCCAGATACGATCTCCATTGTCAAGGGTTGTCCACTCCCCTGAATTTTCAAGAGTATGGTTCACAATAAATTCTTTTCCAAATCGCCAAGGTCTGTCGCCTTGCCCATCGTAAATAGCATCTTCTGCTTGCATCGCCTGAAGATCAAATTTTGGCATTTTAATGCTTTCTATGTTTTTAATATTGCTTAATTTCCAGCTTTCAGGGGTTCCTTCGTTGGTTATTTGTGCCGAAACGATAAATGTGCAACACAAAAACAAATACAATAGTGTTTTTTTCATTTTTTGTTTAATTAATTAAATTATTGTTAATTTTGATGCTAATTTTAAACATTTTTAATTTTAAATGCTTAATTTTCAACATTATAAAAATATGAATTATGACTTTAATAATAAAATCTTTCCTCTTTTTCTTCTTGATTCTTTTGATTTCTTGTAATAGCTCAAAAAAATCTTCAGAAACAGAAAGTTCAATAAATGAAACTAAGATGATAGAAAAAGGCTTTCAAAAAGCAGTTGTCATATTTTCTGAAAATGAAAAAGTTTGCCCTTTTACACTTTCTGTTGAAGGGGTTGATTATCTTTTAGATCCAATTAATTTAGAAAAAACTTTTAAAGTGAATCAAGAAAAAATATGGGTTAACTACAGGCCATTAAGAATGGCTAACAGATGTGACAAAGCTACTCCTGTAGAGATCATTGAAATTGAAAAACGACAATAAAAAAAGGCTGCCAAAAACTTGACAGCCCTAAAATAGTTGTAAACAGGTTGGTTATTTAACTATTATTCTTTTAACGCTTCCTATTTCTTTATTTCCTATTCTCACTAAGTAAACACCAGAAGCTGCATAAGACATGTCCAGTTCATATTTATACCCTGTGCCTTCTTCATTTTTAAGCACATTGCTAAATAGCTTTTGACCTAACATGTTATGTACAGTAATATTTAATCTGTCATAATCTGTAGTCGTTGGCAATAAAACATCAAAAAGTTTATCTCCTTTACTGATAATCAAGAGCTCTGTTCCATCAAGATTGTTATCACCAATGCTTAAATTTGGATCACCACACAATTGAAGTGTCCAGTTGATCAATGTACCTCCATCACCACCTGCATTATCAGTTATGACAAGTGTCCAGTCTCCAGCTGAGTTTATTCCGCTAAAGTCTGCTAAAGATCCATCTGGTCTAAAAGTTCCTGAATAAGGTGGTGTGCCACTTGCTATTGGGGTAGTAGCCTCATCATCAAATGTTGTGTTCGTTAGGTTATCTCCACTTCCACCATGTCTGTCAAACAAAACAACTTCAGTATTATCTGGACCAACAAGCTTTATATCCAAATCTCCAACCCAAGTGTGAGTTGCATTAATTGTAACATTAACATCGTTTACAATAAAGTCTTCCGTAAAAGTTACTATAGATGAATTAACAGCACCTGCATTTGGACCAATGGGTGTATTGGGAGAAATTGTTTCAGAACTACAGGATAGATTTACAACTGTTTTTGTTAAACTATCATTACTATTGTCTGAATCACTTCCTAAGAGAGTGGATGATTCAAATTCATAAGTGCCTGGGTTTGATATATCAGCTAATGCATTGAATGTATAGTTTATACTATTCCCAGGATTTACTGTTGTATTGACAGTTTCAACAACTGCTGTACCTCCATTAATAGAATAAGAAACATCAAAATTTGACGCACTTGCTGTTCCAAAGTTTTCAATAACAATAGTAACAGATTCATTTCCTAAACCTTCACCATTTTCAGGGCTTGTTATTTCTGAAACACCTATGTCATTTGCAAAAATATGAGTTACATTTTTAGTTGTACTATCATTTGATGAATCTTCATCTCCGGATAAATTGGCTGAAGCTACTATCTCATAAGTTTGTCCTTCATTTGATAAATCAAGTGTTGCAGAAAAGGTATAGTTAATAGAGTTTGAAGACTCCAATGGTCCGGCAACAACCTCATTAGCAATGACAGTTCCATCAAGTGTTAAACTAACGGGAATGTTTGTTTGGGTGTCTAAACCAAAGTTGAACAAAGTGATTTCAACTTCCTCATTGTTAGTAAGTGCCCCATCAACTGGAGTGTTAATTGCAACAACCCCTAAATCATCATTAAAATCGGGTGCTATTTTAAACCTTCCAACAACACCTTTTCTACCGCTATTAACATATTCGTTAATAAACCAAAATGTTTTATCATCATCTGGATCCACATCAATTTTGTTGTAATCACCATATCTTAAGCCTGGAATATTGGCGTTACCTGCTGCAATTAATTCTTCCGAAATTGTCATAGTTCCCAATGGGTCGTTTGCGAATCTTCCGGTGTAATAAGAGCTAACTCTAAAGTCTGTTGGGTTTGGTGTAGTAGGACCAGCCATTCCGGAATATCCCATCCCAATATTTCCAGAAGCATCCATCATTAAACTTGCATGCCATGCGTGTTTTCCGTCAGTTGAGATATGAGTACCCTCTTGATGTATTGTCCATGGGTCACCATCTGCATCTTGCCTTAACTCAAACCATCTTACACCGGCAAGTTCACCAGCTGTGGCGTCAGTATCAACAACAAAATTGAAAACAGCCGAATTGTGTGAGCCAAACTTTCTGAATTGAGCTTGGTTCATGATTGTTGCCTGAAGGGCATCAATGGCTATCCCCCCACTAGGCTGTGTTAAGTTTGAAAAGCTTCCTCCGTCAAAAACCGAAATAAAAGGTGTAGTGGTTAATTGAACAGGTGCACTCATCACTGAGTTTCCTGGTGTATCCCAATCAACTGTTAAACTCCAAAGTTTAATATGGTCTTCAGACACACCTGCCCAAGCATCATCTTGTAAATAGACAAAAGTTGCATTACCTGCTGAAGGCATATCATTATTAGTGACATTTAGTGCCTGAGGACTATAAAAACCACTCGTGACAATTCCTGGCAAATTGAATCCAATTATCTGAGCATTAGTATCTCCAGCTAGCATGGCATCCCTCTCAAGTGCCCATACTTTGTTATTGGATCCTGTATTATCAGTCATATAGTAACCATCACTCCATACTGAGAGTTTTTGATAGTCATTAATTTGTGGGATATTATAATTAAACCATCCGTCATTAACTGGATCTGGTCCTTCTGAAACAGCAATTTGAGCTCCGCCACCCAAAAAGCTAATTACCCATCTGTCTGCCGCACTATCATACGAAACAGTTAAGTCACAACAACCCCCATTTGGAAATATCGTGGGGTTTGGCGCAATTTGACCTGTAAGAGGATTCCCCTCCTTATCAAATATTCTAAACCCAGTATTAAAAGTCACAACCACATGGTCTGGCCCAACTGCAAGGTCTGGATCAGTAGGTTGAGATGCCGAAGAATACGCATCAAAAACTAGGTCAGGTTGTCTGCCGGGAATAGATTGCGTTAGTTGATGAGCATTTCTTACAAAGTAATCATCCTCAATCTGAGGGTCTTTTCCAATGAGAACTTTATGTGGAAAAGCTCTTCCATCTTCAATTTGCCCACCCACCTTTTCTCTAGAGGGTAAAAGATCCCCTTGTGATGCAATTGATGGAACATATTGCATAGTCATTGTTCCAATGTGCGAGGGGCCTGCTGGCTCGTTTTCTTGTGCTTGAATTGATATTGATAGTATCAAAAGCAGTGAAGCAAATAAATAATGTAATTTCATAAATTTTGGTTTTAATTTTACTTGATTGTAAATTTAACTTTTTTTTATGTTTTAAACATCTTTCATAAGTTAAAAGTATTTACCCTTTTTTACAATAATAAATACAGGCCGTTATTTTATAACGGCCTGTATTTATTATTGATTGAATTTATAAAGAAAATTATTTCACAATAATTCTTTTTACCAAGCCTTTTGAATCAGTTCCAACCCTTACCAGGTATACTCCGGAAGCCGCATAAGACATATTTAAGGTATAGCTATATGTTCCATTATTGTTGTCTAATAAATTATAAGCAATCACTTGACCACTTACATTATAAACCTCAATAAACACTTTATCCTCTATAATTTGATTTGAAGTTAAAATTGCTTCAAATTGGTTGTCTCCTTGGTTTAAAACAATCAAATCGGCATTTTCAAGTGGAATATCGTTAATGTTCAGTGTTTCATTTTCAACTTCTTTGGTTGTTTCATCATTGCCTGGGTCTTCATCTCCCGACAAGTCGGTTCCTGCAGTTATAGAATAAGTTTCCCCCGCTGTACTTAGGTCTGCAGTAGCTGTAAAAGTAAACTCAACATTTTCAAGTGGGTCTAGGGTTCCCGTAAATGTTTCTGTAACATTAGCACCACCGTCAACATTGAAATAAACATCAAAATTTGATTGAGCTTGGGTTCCAAAGTTTCTGATAGTTATAGTTACTTCCTCTTCATCAGTCAAAGGACCACTTACAGGTGTCACTATCTGAACAACCCCTAAATCATTATCAAAATTAGGAGCGATTTTAAAAGAACTAATGATGTTTCTTCTGTTATTGTTAAAAAACTCATTATTGTTGTAGAAGGTTAAACCGTCTAACGGGTCAATCACGGTATGTGAATAGTCGGCATAACGTGTATTTGTGTTGTTTGCAGTACTTAAGCCTATTTCAGTTTCTGCAATTGTCATGTCTCCAAGCGGATCATTTGCAAGTCTTCCGGTATATTTAATCGCAATTCTTTCCTGTTCGTCTCTTGTTCCAACTGTAGAATAAGCCATTCCTATATTTCCATCAACATCAATTGCCATACTTCCATTGAAAGCACTTTTTTCTCCAGGGGAAGTGTAAGTTCCTTCTTGGTGAATTGTCCAAGCCCCTCCTCCAACATCTTGACGTATTTCATACCAGCGTATTCCGGCTTGGTTTGTTCCGCTGGCATTAACTCTTACTACAAAATTAAATACAGCAGAATTATAAGTCGGAAATTTACGCAATTGTGCTTGATTCATTATAGTTGCTTGCATGGCGTCAATTGCAGGTCCACCTCCTGGCTGTGGCAAATTAGAAAAACTACCGCCATTGAAAACACCGTTAAATGGAGCGACAGGTAGCTGAACAGCAGACGAAATAGTTGAATTTGCAGGAACATTCCAATCAATATCAACAGTCCATAGTTTTACATGGTCTGAAGCTACTCCTGCCCAAGAATCATCTTGCTGATAAACTACTGTGGCTTCAGTCTCAGGAAGATCATCTCCTAACACACTTAAAACCTGAGGACTGTAAAACCCTGATGTTACAATACCTGGTAATGGGAATGATTGAAATTGAGCAGGTTCACCTAATAACATTTTTTCCCTTTCAACTACAAATAACCTATTTGAACTGCCAATATTTGCTGTTACATAATATCCATCATGCCAAATTGAAAACTTTGTATAATCAGGAAACTGTCCGGTATTAAATTGCCCTTGATATACAAACCATCCATCATTGATGGGGTCTGGTCCTTCAGATATAGCAACTTTAAACCCATTTGGACCTGCTCCTAAACCGCTAAATTCAGTAATCACAAATCTATCTGCTTCATGGTCGTATAGAAAGATAGGATCCCCTATTACTGTTCCACTGAAAATTGTGTTAAGAGATGCAGAGTTAGTAATTGGAGTCAAGTCTTTATTAAAAATTCTAAACCCAACATTCCAACCTGCTATTACGTGATTTGGACCTACAGTTATTGTAGGGTCAGTAGGTGTAAATGAAGGTCCATTGTTAGCATTAGGATTCACGTTAATTGGATCACGACCTGGGTATTTTAATGCATTTTCAACAGCTCTAACCAATGGGTCTCCCTGTCCTTCAGCAGGAAGTCCTTTTCCTGGAATAACATTGTTTACATGTTTGTGTTTGGGGTTTACTTCGGGCCCATCGATTTGCTCTCTGCCTTCACGACCGCTTAAACCCTCTATAAAAGTGCCATTCCGCATTTGTTCTGCAATACTGGGTACATATGTTGGGGAAGCATAAAAACCATAATCTGTGGCTTTATGTCTGGGCTCTTCTTGTGCGTTTGTAAAGCTTACAGTGCAAATCAAAAGAATTAAACTTAGGTAATTTTTAAGTTTCATAAGTGTTTGTTTAAGTTAAGTAATTACTGAGTTGAATAAATATGGGCCTAAAAATAGACATTATTTAAAGATTTATAAAAAAAATTTGCATTAAATCGCTAAGATAACAGCTTTTAAGTTCATCTTTATCAATGTTGCTCATTATTAAAATTTCATTTCTTAACCCATCATTTGAATCAATTCATAAAAGTGTATCAAATCAGGAATTAATAAAATAGAAGGGTTGAAAGAGTTTTAAATCACATTGGTTTAAAACCCAATGTTAAATAAGAATACTCTTATTCTACCATCTCTTTATAACCATTCTAAATAGCTAACTTTAACCCTTTGTTAGCTTGTAGATAAGTTACCATCATCGTATTTTTGTAAATCGTATTGCTAAATAACTTCAAATGAGCGGATCTTTAAAATCATCTATTGCAAAAAAAGTTGCAATGGCGTTGTCCGGCCTTTTTTTGGTCATCTTCCTTGCACAGCATTTCTTTATCAATGTAACTTCTGTTTTCAGCGAAGAAACTTTCAATGAGTTGTCACACTTTATGGGAACCAATCCTCTGGTTCAATATGTAGCGCAACCCATCTTGATTTTTGGAGTCTTATTCCACTTCATCATGGGTTTTATTCTAGAAATTAAAAACAGAAATGCGCGTTCCGTTTCATATGCTAAATACAACGGAAGTGCTAACTCCAGCTGGATGTCGCGCAATATGATTTATAGCGGAGGTTTTATTTTAATTTTCTTGGTAATTCACTTCATTGATTTTTGGGTACCCGAAATCAACATTAAATTTATTGAAGGCGATATGAGTGGTCTCGACGCCGCCGGAAACTACCGTTATTATGACCACGTTGTGCATGCTTTTGAACCGCTTTGGAGAACCGCCTTATACGTGCTAGGTTTTGTATTCCTTGCCTTGCACCTCTTACACGGTTTTCAATCCTCTTTTCAATCGATTGGGTTTAATAACAAGTATTCAAAAGCCTTAAAAGGGTTTACCACCGCTTATGCCATCATCATTCCTCTTGGATTTATTTTCATTGCGTTGTATCACCATTTAAATCAGTAATCGTCTTATGGCAACTTTAGATTCAAAAATACCCGAAGGGTCAATTTCCGAAAAATGGACCCATCATAAAAATAAAATCAATCTGGTAAATCCCGCCAACAAGCGTAACATTGATGTCATCGTTGTGGGAACCGGTCTTGCCGGAGGTTCTGCTGCAGCAACTTTAGCAGAGCTGGGTTATAACGTAAAGGCATTTTGCTTTCAGGACTCGCCCCGTCGTGCACACTCCATTGCCGCTCAAGGCGGAATCAATGCCGCAAAAAACTATCAGGGCGATGGCGACTCAACATACCGTCTTTTTTATGACACCGTAAAAGGAGGCGATTACCGCTCTCGCGAAGCAAACGTGTATCGTCTGGCCGAAGTTTCTGCTAATATTATTGACCAGTGTGTGGCGCAAGGGGTACCTTTTGCCCGTGAATATGGTGGTCTACTTGATAACCGTTCTTTTGGAGGTGTTTTGGTTTCCAGAACGTTTTATGCCAAAGGACAAACTGGTCAACAACTTTTACTGGGTGCTTATTCTGCGATGAACCGTCAAATAGGCCGTGGAAAAATAAAAATGTACAACCGCCACGAGATGCTCGATCTGGTAATCGTTGACGGAAAGGCCCGTGGAATCATCGCCAGAAACCTGATTACCGGCAAAATTGAAAGACATTCAGCACACGCAGTCGTGCTTGGAACCGGAGGCTATGGAAATGTATTTTACCTTTCCACCAATGCCATGGGAAGTAATGTAACTGCTGCTTGGAAAATACACAAGAAAGGTGCTTATTTTGCTAACCCTTGTTATACTCAAATTCATCCAACTTGTATCCCCGTTTCGGGAGACCATCAGTCAAAATTGACGTTGATGTCTGAGTCTTTAAGAAACGATGGTAGAATCTGGGTGCCTGCAAAACTGGAAGACGCGAAGGCCATCAGAGAAGGAAAATTAAAACCTACCGATTTAAAGGAAGAAGACAGAGATTACTATTTGGAAAGAAGATATCCGTCTTTCGGAAATTTGGTGCCACGTGATGTGGCTTCCAGAGCTGCCAAAGAGCGTTGTGATGCCGGTTTTGGTGTCAATAAAACCGGGGAGGCCGTGTATCTTGATTTCGCAGCAGCGATAGAACGCTACGGAAAAGAACAAGCCAGAGTCAAACATTTGGATGAAAATGATGCAAAACTGGTCAAGAAATTAGGAACTGAAGTGGTT
>NZ_CAXBAN010000005.1:0-17795 GCF_963973675.1 uncultured Planktosalinus sp.
TAAAGCGGTTGAATATTTTATCAAGGAAAAATTTGATTCTTTAAAACTGAAAGAGTTTAAGGAGTTTATACATTTTGGTTTGACTTCTCAAGACATTAACAACACTTCAATACCGCTCTCGATTAAAGATGCTGTAGAAAATGTATATATACCAATTTTGGAAGAGTTGATAAGTAAATTAAATCAACTATCTGAATTGTGGAAAAGCATTCCAATGCTTGCTAAAACTCATGGACAACCAGCTTCACCTACTCGATTGGGTAAGGAAATACAGGTTTTTTCTGTAAGACTTCAGGAGCAACTTACTATTTTAAAAAGCACCAAAAATGCCTCTAAATTTGGTGGTGCCACCGGAAATTTCAATGCTCATTTTGTAGCATATCCGGAAATAGACTGGAAACATTTTGGAACTCAATTTGTAGAAACCAAATTAAATCTTCATCACTCCTTTCCTACCACACAGATTGAACATTATGATCACTTGGCAGCTTTGTTTGATGCAATGAAACGTATCAATACAGTTATTATAGATTTGGATCGAGATTTTTGGACTTATATATCTATGGACTATTTCAAACAAAAAATTAAAGAGGGTGAGGTAGGTTCTTCTGCTATGCCACATAAGGTAAATCCAATCGATTTTGAAAATTCTGAAGGAAACTTAGGTATTGCCAACGCTTTGTTTGAACACCTTGCTGCTAAATTACCCGTTAGCAGGTTACAACGGGATTTGACAGATAGTACCGTTCTCAGAAATGTGGGTGTTCCTATTGGTCACACAATCATTGCCTTGCAAGCTACGTTAAGTGGGTTAGGAAAACTTGTACTCAACCAAGCTAAAATAAATGAAGATCTTGAAAATAATTGGGCAGTAGTTGCCGAAGCTATTCAAACTATTCTAAGAAGAGAAGGTTTTCCCAACCCCTATGAGGCATTAAAAGGACTTACACGTACAAATCAAAAAATTAACAGGCAATCTATTGCTGAATTTATCGACACTTTAGATATTTCAGAAATATTAAAAAAGGAATTAAAAGACATTCAACCTACTAATTTTACAGGTATCTAAATTTCGATTATAAATTTTCAACTATTAAAATTAGGAAAATAATAATTATTAATCTATCCTTAAAAATCTAACTACAAGGTTACTTCTTACATTTTTTTTAATTCAATAAAAAAAAACTGGTTTTCAATTCTTTCTAAAATTATTGTATCTTCATTCTAAGATATAGAAAGTAAAGAACAAATGATTGCTAAGTATGTTTGCTTTTTAATTATTTTATCCTCATTTACGATTTTTGCTCAAAGCAACGGAATTGAAGGAAAATACTACAACTCCACTCGTGGAGAGCCAATCTATATGCCTATCGGTAAAATTTCATTTGCAGACAAAGTTGTTGAATTCAAACAAGGAAATCAACGTGCTGCAAAAGATTTTACTGACCCCGCTCAATCACTGGGTGAACCCAATTACATCCACTATAAAGTTGCTCGTTATGTTTCACTGGGATGCGGTGGTCAGTTAACGTTAGAGTTTACTGACAATGGTTTTGTTGATATGGAAGGGCCTGATTTGTATGTATGGGAAGTTGGTCCGTCTGTTGAATCATTTCAGTTTGAAATATCAAAAGATGGGTTAAACTGGGAAGACTTAGGTTTGGTTTCAGGTGGAAAGTCATTTATTGATATTGCTCCGGTAGTAAATGATATTAGAGATATTTTTTATTTTGTAAGAATTACTGATCAAAAAGAGATTTGTACCGGAAATACTCCCGGGGCAGATATTGACGCTGTCGGCACAATCAGCGGTGTTTTAAAAATCAATTTAAGTGCTGATGTTTTATTTGATACAGCTAAATTTGACCTAAAAGACAAGTCAAATACGGCCATTGATAGTTTAGCTACTCAAATTGCTAAGGTGGGCATGGCTGAAATAATTATTGAAGGACATACTGATAGTGATGGTAGTGCCCTCTATAACCTAAGACTGTCTGAACAAAGGGCCAAAAGTGTTTTGAAAAAATTAAAAGGCAAACTGAATGATAAAGGTACTTATGAGTTTAGTAGTATTGCGTATGGTCTTACAAAGCCCCGAGCTACTAATGAAACAAAAGAAGGGAAAAAATTGAACAGGCGCGTAGAAGTAATTGTAAAACCCCACAGAGATTTCTACAATAAGGTTAATTAAATAGTTGATTTTATCATTCTGTCTTTTCCAAAAACATCTTTCTTCAGACAAATATTTTTAAACCCTTTATTCATAAGTAAAGTGACCAACTTCTCTCCAAATGCTTCATTGATTTCAAAAAAAAGCATGCCATTAGTATTTAAATTTTTTAAAGCGATATCTGCTATTTTATTATAAAACAGTAAGGGATCAATATCTGATACAAAGAGTGCGCTATGGGGTTCGTAAGAAAGTACATTTTTTTGAATGTATTGTTTTTCTGAATTTCTGATATAAGGCGGGTTTGAAACAATTACATCATAAAACTTTGGTAGTCTTGAAACTTGCAAAATATCGGTTTGAATAAACTCTACAGAGCTATTATTGAGTCTTGCATTTTTTTTTGCTATTTTTAAAGCTCCTTCAGAAATATCAATTGCTGTAAGGTTTGCGTTTTTGATATGTTTAGCTAAAGAAATAGCAATACATCCTGTACCAGTTCCGATGTCAATAATTTCAGGTGAAGCGTAACTGTTTTCCTTAATAATCCAATCCACTAGCTCTTCGGTTTCCGGTCGGGGAATTAAGGTCGAACTGTCTACTTTTATTGGAAGTCCATAAAAATATGTTTCGCCTATTATATATTGAATGGGTTTTTCTTTTTGCAGTGCTGACAAAGCAGAATCAAGTAGTTTAGTTTCTTCAGTAGTTAAAGGTCGTTGCAATTGCATTGAAACTTCTACTTTTTTTAGACCCAAAACACTTTCTGCAAGTAAGTAGAAAAAGGCGTTAATTTCTTCATTCGGATAAATTAATTGAAGTTTTTCAACAAAATGCTTTCTGTATTCTTTTAAAATCATAGTTCTTTAATCATCCAGACATTACAAGAATAATGACCGGTATCTCCCAAAGGTTTTTCAAGATTAATAAAACCCGATTTAGTGTATAGTTTTTTCGCGTCAACCATATAGGGCATCGTTTCCAAATAGCATTTTTGAAAACCAAACTCCTTAGCCTTATCCAAACAAGTTTTCATCATTCTTGCACCAACACCTCTCCCTCTTGCTTCTTGAGCAAAATACATTTTTTGAAGCTCACAAACATTTCCCTCATAATTTTCAAGTTGGCAAATACCTGCCCCTCCTAGTATTAAATTATTTTCTTCAACAACAAAATAAGCCTTTCTTTTTGAGTTATATGTTTCATACATATGGTCTAAACTTTTATCGGCATATGCAGTTCCAACTTTAGGCACACCAAATTCAATTAAAACTCCTCTAATCACTTGTGCGATTTGAGGATTATCTTCTATAGAAATGGCTCTTATAATACAATCGTCCATTCGATTTAAATATGCTATTTTTGTGTGATAAAGATAATGCTATTTTCTTGTCTAAGCATCAAATATACATACAACGCTGTATTGATTTGGCCCAAAATGCTAAAGGAAAAACCTACCCAAACCCGATGGTGGGTAGTGTGGTGGTGTACAAAAACAAAATTATTGGAGAAGGTTGGCACCAAAAATCGGGGGAAGCTCACGCTGAAGTTAATGCAATCCAATCTGTAAAAGACAAGTCTTTACTTAAAAAATCTACAATTTATGTAAGCCTTGAACCCTGTAGCCATTATGGAAAAACACCGCCTTGTGCCGATTTGATTATTTCACATTCTATTCCCAAAATTGTAATTGGATGTTTAGATCCCAACCCAAAAGTTGCAGGTCGTGGAGTTAAAAAATTAATTGAAGCCGGAAGAAAAGTGATTGTTGGGGTATTAGAAGAAAAATGCAAAAATGTAAATAAACGCTTTTTTACATTTCAACAACAAAAACGTCCTTACATCATATTGAAATGGGCTCAAACCAAAGATGGATTTATTGCTCCCAACAATCAACAATCAGGAAAACCACTATGGATAACAAGTTCAGCATCCAAACAACTAGTTCATAAATGGCGAAATGAAGAGCAAGCGATTTTAGTTGGAACAAATACTGTGTTAAAAGACAATCCACAACTTACAAACCGTCTTTGGGAAGGATCAAGCCCGGTAAGGGTTGTACTTGATCAACACCTTAAAATTGACCCTAAAGCAGCGGTGTATGATGACAGTGCTAAAACCCTAATACTCACATCTAAAAAAAACACTTCCCAAATTGCCAATCAAAACATTGTTTATGAATTAGTTGATTTCAAAAAAAACCTTCCTAAACAGATTTGTGAACTACTCTTTTGCCACAACTTACAGTCAGTTATTGTTGAAGGTGGTGCCCAAACATTAAATACTTTTATAAAAGAAAATCTTTGGGATGAAGCGAGAGTATTTATAGGAAATATTACTATTGATTCAGGAGTCAAAGCTCCAACCTTTGAATATATTTCAAAAGCATCTCAATTAATTAAACAAGACATTTTAAGCTACTATTACAATGATTAAAACCATCCTTTTTGATTTTGGTGATGTATTCTTGAATCTTGATAAGAACGCAACAAAGATTGAATTTCAAAAACTGGGTTTAAGTGAGTTTACTGATGAAATGCTAGAAATCAACAAACAATATGAAAAAGGTACAATACACACCAAAACTTTTATAGATTACTATAAAAACCAACTTTCACGGGCAACTAATCAGCAACTCATTGACTCGTGGAATTCTATTTTACTGGATTTTCCGAAACACAGACTGGCTTTCCTCGAGAAACTATCAGCTTCTAAAAAATATCAATTGCTTTTATTAAGCAATACCAATGAGCTGCATATTGATTGGATTAAACAACATATTAATGTTTATGAGCAATTCAAAAATTGTTTTGATGCCTTTTATCTTTCTCACGAAATAAACTTAAGAAAACCCGATGCTGCAATATATCAAATCATATTAAAAAACCATAAATTGAAAGCAGATCAAGTTTTGTTTATTGATGATACTAATGAAAATACACAGGCAGCAAAACAATTGGGTTTTTACATATGGAACCTGGATCCAACAAATGAAGATGTCACTGAATTATTCACTAAATTCAATCATTTACTTTGATTTATTTAATTTTTAGCATTCTGGTTTCCAGCTTATTGTACGTTGTCTTCAAGTTGTTTAAACAATTTAAAGTCAACACACTTCATGCAATTATTTGTAATTATTATATAGCTTTTCTTTTTGGAATAACAATGTCTGATTCCCAAATGACTGTAGATGAAGTTATATCTGCTTCATGGATATGGGGTACATTAATTTTAGGAGTGCTTTTTATAGTTATTTTTAATATCATGGGAATCACTGCACAACGTAGCGGTGTGGCAGTGACATCGGTAGCTACAAAAATGTCAGTAGTGATTCCTGTAGTTTTTGGCATATTTGTATACCAAGAATCCGCCAGTATATTTAAAATTATTGGAATCGTGTTAGCGCTGCTTGCAGTATACCTTTCCTCTGTAAAAAGCAAAGAAGGATTTAAATGGCGTAATATCCTCTACCCTATTTTATTGTTTTTGGGTTCTGGTATTATTGATACTTCACTAAAATACCTGGAGACTAACTTTGTTCCTCTCAATCAAATCGAAGTTTTTTCTACATTGATTTTTGGTTTTGCCGGTTTGTTTGGTTCCCTATATATATTACTTAAAAGTGATGTAAAAATTCAATGGAAAAGTGTTGTAGGTGGAATTGCCCTGGGAATACCTAATTATTATTCAATTGTTTTTATTTTGAATGCACTTGCAACAGAAGGACTAGAAAGTTCAACTGTTTTTACTGTCAATAATGTAAGTGTAGTTATGTTTTCTACCATCCTTGGCCTAATAATTTTCAAAGAAAGGTTGTTGCCAAAAAACTGGATTGGAATTGGATTGGCCATCTTAAGTATTATTTTAGTGATTTATACTTAAAATATGGAAGAAACTGACACATATAAAACAATAGAAAAGTCATCAAATGAAACTTTATTCAAAGAAAAAGGAAGTAAATTTTTTGGATATACATTTCCTGTTTCAAATGAAACTGAGGTGAACAATGCCCTTGAACAGGTCAAAATACTTCATAAAAGTGCACGTCATTTTTGTTACGCATATCAACTTGGAAGCGAGTCAATCTATTACCGTGTCAATGATGATGGCGAACCCTCAAACAGTGCCGGGATGCCAATTTATGGTCAAATACAGTCTTTTGATGTTACAAATATATTAATCGTTGTTGTACGCTATTTTGGTGGAACAAAACTGGGGGTCGGTGGCTTAATAAGTGCTTACAAAACAAGTGCAAAACTGGCACTTGAAGCTTCAAAAATTGTAGAAAAAACAATTGATATTAGATATGAAGTTGTATTTGATTATCAAAACATCAATAAAGTAATGCGCATTATAAAAGAAAAAAACTTAGATGTAGTAAATCAACAATTGGAAGTTGACTGCAAAATATGGTTGTCAATCAGAAAATCAAAAGCAAAAGAAGTTGAGAAACTTTTTGAATCAATCTATGAAGTGAACATCCATCAAATCAATTAAGAATTGAAATCAATTTCTTTTAATTTCTCCAATAAATAGTCTGGTGCCATTATAGGTTTTTTAGTCTCTTTATCAACGAAAACCAAAGTTGTTGAACCAGTCGTAATCAATTCGTTTTTTTGGTTGAAAATTTCATAATTGAATGCAATTCTAACTGTAGGAAGTTTCTGAAGCTCTGTTTTTATTGTCAGCAAGTCATCATAACAAGCAGACTGTTTAAACTTTACATTCAAATCTATCACAGGAAGTAATATGCCATTATCTTCCATCCATTTGTATGAAATACCGAATTTCCTGAGCCACTCGGTACGTCCCATCTCAAAATACTGTGCATAATTACCATAATATACCACTCCCATCTGGTCAGTTTCTGCATAACGAACGCGGGTATGGATTGTATCTTTTTTCAAAGGTTAATTTTTTTGAAAGGGTACTTTTTTTTTGTATGTTTATACACTCGCAGTATGAGAAAAAAAATTTGAATATTCAATACCCTTTAGGTTTTTTTTTTAAATAATTTGTTCACATATTTGCGTAAACAAAATCCGAGAGAAATTCATTTTCTCTTTTTTTTTCATAACTAACTAATTTTTAAAAACTACGCACCCTGGCATGAGTAAAACTGCGCAATCAGTTTGGACAAATTGTCTGTCTTTTATAGCAGATAACATCTCCCCACAAGCATTTAAAACATGGTTTGAGCCCATTCAAGCAGTGAAGCTAACTGATAACGCACTAAGCATTCAGGTTCCCAGCAAGTTTTTTTATGAGTGGTTGGAAGAACACTATGTCAAGCTTTTAAAAGTATCTTTAACGAAAGAATTAGGTGAAAATGCCAAATTAGTCTATGTGATTAAAATGGAAAACACTTATGGAAATAAACAGCCCTTTACAGAAAAAATTCCCAGTTCAAATCGTTCTCAAGTAAAATCGCAGGAAGTAGATGTTCCCACAAAAAATAAAAATCCAGAGCTCAGAAACCCTTTTGTAATACCTGGAATCAGAAATGTAAAAATCGAATCTCAACTTAATCCAAATTATAGTTTTGATAATTTTCTGGAGGGTGATTCAAATAGATTAGCACGTTCTGCCGGTCTTGCCGTTGCAAACAAACCCGGAGGGACCTCTTTCAACCCACTGTTAATATTTGGTGGTGTTGGCCTTGGAAAAACACACTTAGCGCATGCTATTGGAGTAGATATAAAGGATAAGTATCCTGAAAAAACAGTTCTCTATATTTCAGCTGAAAAATTCACACAACAATTTATAGATTCTGTTAAAAAAAACAATCGTAACGATTTTATTCATTTTTACCAAATTATGGATGTTCTCATTGTAGACGACATTCAGTTTTTATCAGGAAAATCGGGTACTCAAGATGTATTTTTTCACATTTTCAATCATCTACATCAAAATGGAAAACAAGTTATTTTGACAAGTGATAAAGCCCCAGTTGATATGATTGATATTGAACAACGTCTCTTGTCTCGATTTAAATGGGGGCTTTCCGCAGAACTGCAACACCCTGATTTTGAAACCCGCGTTTCTATCATAAAAAACAAATTATACAGAGACGGCGTTGATATGCCTGAGGAAATTATCGAGTTTTTAGCAAACAACATAAAAACCAATATTCGTGAATTAGAAGGTGCTATCATTTCATTAATTGCACATTCTTCTTTCAACAAAAGAGAAATTACTATAGACCTGGCACGAAAAATTGTTGATAATTATGTAAAACACACCAAACGCGAAGTTTCAATAGATTATATTCAAAAAGTAGTCTCTGATTATTTTCAAATGGATGTTGACACCCTTCAATCAAAAACCCGAAAAAGACACATTGTTCAAGCCAGACAACTGGCTATGTTTTTTGCGAAAAAATTCACAAAAGCATCACTTGCCAGTATAGGGTCACAAATTGGACGACGTGATCACGCTACCGTACTTCACGCTTGCAAAACTGTTGACAACCTTACTTCTACAGACAAGCAATTCAGAAAGTATGTAGATGACTTGAATAAGAAACTCACACTTTAAGACTATTCCTATGAAGACAAAAATATTAATGGTTTGTCTTGGAAATATCTGCAGATCTCCTTTAGCTGAAGGCATTTTAAAATCAAAATTAGATACTAATCGTTTTATCATTGAATCTGCAGGAACAGGACATTGGCACGTGGGAGAAATTCCTGATAAACGCAGTATCAAAGTTGCCCAAAAATATGGCATCGATATCACAACTCAAAGAGGCAGACAGTTTACTGAAAAAGACTTTAATGAGTTTGATATTATATATGTAATGGATATTGAAAACAAGAAAAACTTGTTAAAAATGGCCCCTAATGATCAATCACAAAATAAAATTAAACTAATTCTCAATGAGTTGTTTGAAAATGAAAATGTAGAGGTTCCTGACCCCTATTATGGAACAGATTCAGATTTTGAGCACGTATATAAACTACTGGATGAAGCTTCTACAGTCATAGCAAAAAAAATTTCAAGCTAAACAATACATTTAAAATTAAATAATTCACTTTCTTTTTTCTATTTTAGTAAAACTAAATACTGAAAACATAACTATTTTACTCCCCCTTTCCTATGAAAAATTATATTTTAATTATCTTCTCATTATTATTTTCTTCGATTTCTTTTTGTCAAGATCTGGAGCTGGAACTTGTTGCAGATGGTTTTAGTAGTCCCCTAGAAATCAAACATGCGGGAGACGACCGTTTGTTTATTGTTGAGCAAGGCGGACTCATTAAAATTTTAAATCCTGATGGAAGTGTTAATCCCGACCCATTTCTTAACATTTCTTCTCAAATTAGTTCAGGAGGTGAGCGCGGTTTATTGGGTTTGGCATTTCATCCTGATTACATAAACAACGGCTACTTTTATTTAAACTATACTAATACATCAGGAAACACACAAATATCAAGATTTACAGTCAGCAACGATCCTGACCTTGCAGATGAAAACAGCGAACTCCAAATGCTTACCTACAACCAACCTTTTACAAATCACAATGGAGGTCATATTGCTTTTGGACCTGATGGAAAATTATATATCTCAAGCGGAGATGGAGGAAGTGGCGGTGACCCACAAAACAATTCGCAGGACTTAACAACTTTATTAGGTAAAATTTTAAGACTTGATGTTGATGAACCTGCTCCTTATATTCCTGCCGACAATCCTTTTGTTGGAATCCCTGATGCACTTGACGAAATTTGGGCATACGGAGTACGCAATCCTTGGAAGTTTTCATTTGATAGTGATACTGGAGATTTATGGATAGCAGATGTTGGACAAAACGCATGGGAAGAAATTAACAAAGTAGCTTCAAGTGAAGCAGGTTTGAACTATGGATGGCGTTGCTATGAAGGAACAAACCCATTCAATACTGCTGGATGCCCCCCTGTTTCAGAGTTAACATTTCCAATAGCTGAATATGGAAACTCCGGATCAAGATGCTCAATTACAGGAGGCTATGTTTACAGAGGAAGTGAATTTCCGGCAATCAATGGTTTTTACTTTTTTGCAGACCTTTGTAGTGGTGAAATAGGAACCGTAAATCCAGACGAAAATTTAATATTTCACGGTAATCTGGGAGCCGGAACAATCACCAGTTTTGGGGTTGACAATCAAAATAATTTATTTTTATCAGCATTTTCAGGCGGTTCTATTTATAAAATAATTGACAACACGCCACTTTCGTTAGAAGATGAAAATATGAATTCATTCAGTATTGTACCTAATCCCGCACAAAGTTTAGTTACAATAAGTACAGTTGCAAAACAAATTTCAACTATAAAAGTATTGGATTTAAAAGGCTCTATAGTAAAAGTTTATGAAGGAGAAAACAATAAAACTCAAACTATTGATGTATCTGAATTAAAAAGTGGCTTTTATTTTATTGCTGTAGAAGAAAGCACCGGAAACTATTTATATAAAAAAATAATGATTCAGTAAAGTGACCAACTTTCCAGAAAAAGGCAAAATTTATTTAATACCAACTACTTTAGGTGAAACCAATCCTTTGGAAGTATTACCGCTTTCAGTAAAAAAAATTATTGAGCAAATAGACTATTATATAGTAGAAAATGAAAAATCAGCCAGAGGTTTCATCAAAAGTATTTGCCCTGGAAAATCACAATCAAAACTTATCATATCACTACTTAATAAGTTTACAGACCCAATCGAGATTCCAGACTTTTTGGATCCTTGTTTAGATGGAATTGACGTTGGAATCATTTCAGAGGCCGGTTGTCCAGGAATCGCCGACCCGGGTGCTGAAATTGTCAAGCTTGCACACCAAAAAAAAATAAGCGTCGTACCAATGGTTGGACCGTCATCTATTCTCTTGGCTATGATGGCAAGTGGAATGAATGGTCAAAGCTTTGCTTTTAACGGGTATTTGCCCATTGATAAACAGCAGCGTAAAAAAGAAATAAGACGTCTCGAGAAAAGGTCTTTTGAAGAAAATCAATCTCAGTTATTTATTGAAACACCCTACAGAAACGATGCCTTTTTAGGTGACCTTATAGCTACCTTACACCCAAATACCAAAGTGTGTGTTGCCTGCGATATTACTTTAGCTACTGAATTGATTCAAACAAAGACAACTGAAGAGTGGAAAAAAACAAAGGTTGACCTTCATAAAAGACCAACCTTATTTATTTTTCATAAAGAGTTTTAATTTACACCCTGTGAATTACTTTTGCATTTTTAACTGGTATGATATGTGATGTATCATAACCTGAAAACTTTTTCAAATAATACCTCACAGAAGTTCCAAATCCATCAGTAAAAACATCTTGACCTCCACTTCTTAAAAACTTTTTCACATTCCCGGGTCCTGCCAAATGTGCTGCTGCAAGAATTCCGGATTCTGTTATGTATACCCCGTTTACATAAGTGCCGGAAAACCTTTTAATATCTCGTTGTAAAACCCATTTATTTCGAGCTGTATAGGTTTTGAATGCAGTTTCCTGAAGTTTCGGATTATTAAGGAACATATTGGAGTCTTTAATTCCTATCAAGTTAAGCGTTGCACGACCAAATTGATATTTTCCCATATAACCAAAATGGTTGATTATAAAGTAGTCTCCTCTTGATTCTTTAAAAGCCAAAGCTTCTCTGAAACCCATATATGTTTTACCTAAAATTGGATAAACAACACGTTCATCCTCTTCTTCTACAATAATGTCCTCTTCAAAGGGAACAAAATAGTTTAGTTCAAGTCCATCGGTAGAATAGTATGAAAAATCATAGCTATTCTTAGACAAAAATCCCCAGCTCACCATAAAGCAAGCTATACTGATTATTGAAATACTAAAGAGTAATTTTTTCATCATAATTAATTTTTTTGAAGTAATTTTCTTACCCCTCAAAATCGCGTGCAAATATACACAAAATTACAATATGATGTTTTTCAATCTGTTAAGTAATTGATAAAGTACTATATTCTATAACTAATAACATTGAAACGTCACTATTTATAGTGTTTGAGAGAAATTTCTTTGGTTTTTACTATTTGTTAATATTCTGTTAAAAATATGCGGTTGTTTAGTGAAAAATGAGATTTAAACGCTTTTACAATCAAATCATAATAAAGCAAAATGACTTTTACCTATTAATACCTTGACGATTAATCCAATTAATATATTGTTGTCTGTTTCGATTGTGTTGTGCTAGGTTTTTAGCAAAAAGATGATATCCGGGACGAGAAACATCAGCAACAAAATAATAGTAATCATGAGTTTCATAATTTAAAACAGCTTCAATGGAACTTATATCGGGCATTGTTATTGGGCCCGGAGGTAAGCCGGAATATTTATAAGTGTTATAGGGTGAATCTGTTTCTAGGTCTTTAAATAAAACACGTTTTATAATAGTATCAAAATCACCGGTTTTCTTTTTAATTGCATAAATCACAGTTGGGTCTGCCTGCAATAACATACCTGCTTTTAATCTATTGAGATAAACACCTGCTACCTTTGGTCGTTCATCAACTTTTGCTGTTTCTTTTTGTACTATGGATGCCAACACAATGACTTCCAAAGGGGTTAAATTGAGACTGCTTGCCTTTTGAAGCCTAATTTCATTCCAAAATGTTGTGTATTCTTTTAACATTCTTTCTCTAAATGTTTCGGCAGATGTGTTCCAGTAAAATTCATAGGTATTAGGAATGTACATAGCAAGTCTGGTATTCATTGAAAAATCATTAGATTCTATAAAAGCTTCATCTTTCATAGCATTTAACAATGAAATACTATCTGCCTCTATTTGTTCAGAAATTCTACCGGCTAAGCGTTCGATAGTTTCCTGGTTGTTAAATGAAACCTGAACCGGAATATTGCCACTCCTCAAGCTGTTGACAATCTCGTTATTATTCATCCCTTTTTGAATCGCGTATTTTCCGGGCTTTAAATAACTGACATATCCCTTTTTTTGAGCAACTATGTCAAAACTTTCAATATCATTTAAAACCTCTTTCAACTGATTTCTAACATCTTTATATGTAGCATCACTTGGCACATAAATAACAACTTCATTTTGGCTGAAATCAGTATTTGGT
Organism: uncultured Planktosalinus sp.; assembly: GCF_963973675.1. Classification (NCBI taxonomy): domain Bacteria; kingdom Pseudomonadati; phylum Bacteroidota; class Flavobacteriia; order Flavobacteriales; family Flavobacteriaceae; genus Planktosalinus; species uncultured Planktosalinus sp. The sequence goes on from NZ_CAXBAN010000005.1 coordinate 13,248, forward strand.
GAAAAAATAGTGTTGTAGATGTAATAAGAAAAAATCCCGGCTCCTACCAGTCCCATTAACACTACAATCAATAATATTCGTTTGATATACATCTTAAACTTATTCAAAAATTATTGGTCTCAAAGTTAGTATTTTTAAATGTTTCACTTCTAACGAAAAATTTAAAAAAAACTGAAAACTTATTGGAGTCGATTTTTAGTTACTATCTTTGATTTCAAATATGATTTTATGGAAAGTATTAGTGTTTTTGACATGCTAAAAATTGGTGTAGGTCCTTCTAGTTCCCATACTTTAGGACCATGGCGAGCCGCACAACGGTGGATTGATGAATTGAAGACAGCTAATTGGTTTGAGGAAGTTACAGAGGTATATATTGACTTATACGGTTCTTTATCTCTTACAGGAAAAGGTCACGCTACAGATCTTGCAGCTATTTTAGGGTTAAGTGGTTATGACCCGGTCACTATTGCTATTGATACCATTGATACAGAAATTGACTTGGTTAAAAAAAACAAACATCTTGTTTTAAATGGTGAGAGAATAATTGAATTTTCAATTGAAAGTCATGTTATTTTTCATAAAAAGTTTCTTGATTTTCATCCAAACGGAATGACCTTTAGAGCCAAGCTCAAAAGCAATAAAATGATTTCTTCGACCTTTTATTCAATTGGAGGTGGTTTTGTGGTTAAAAAAGAACGGAAAAATGCCAAGAAAAAAGAAATAGCTTTTAACAAGTTTTCATTTCCTATTCACAATGCAACAGAGCTTCAAGAGGTTTGCAAAAGGGAAAATAAGAAAATTTCAGAAATTGTTTTGGAAAATGAACGCTCATTACGTTCTGATAAAGAAATTGATGAAGGTCTTAAAGCAATATGGAATGTAATGTTGGAGTCAATGTACACCGGTTGTCATACTGAAGGTATTTTACCAGGAGGCTTAAATGTTACTCGAAGATCTTTTAATACACACAAAAATTTAATTGGTGATGCCAATTATGATTCTCCTGAAAATTGGATAAATGCTATTCGAAATACAGAAGTTAAATTTCGTCAAATTTTAAAATGGGTAAGTTGTTTTGCTTTATCAGTAAATGAGGTAAATGCATCGCTAGGAAGAGTAGTTACAGCACCTACAAACGGAAGTGCTGGTGTAATTCCGGCTGTTTTAATGTATTATATGGTGATTGAAAATCACGATGCTGATTTTGAAGATATTAAACAGTTCCTATTGGTTGCCGGTGAAATAGGAAGTTTGTTTAAAAAAGGTGCCACTATTTCTGCGGCAATGGGTGGTTGTCAGGCAGAGATTGGTGTATCTTCTTCAATGGCCGCCGGGGCACTGACAGAACTTATGGGTGGCACTCCTGAACAAGTATTAATGGCAAGTGAAATTGCAATGGAACACCACTTGGGTCTCACTTGTGATCCTATTGCAGGACTTGTTCAGATACCATGCATCGAACGCAACGCAATGGGTGCCATTAAAGCAATTAACGCCAGCGAAATGGCTCTTGACGGTGACGCATCAAAGGCAAAAGTGCCCTTAGATAAAGTGATTCAGACTATGTGGGAAACGGCACAAGATATGAGTAGTAAGTACAAGGAAACCAGCGAAGGTGGACTCGCAGTTAGAGTAAACATGAGTGATTGTTAATACCAAATATGAACATATTATTTATTTTTAAAGTTCCTATAAAACTGAAATACATCAACAAATAAAATCTGCATAAATTCATTATTGAAAATAGCATACTTATTTAGTACTTTTACAAAATAAAATTTAAAAACCAATGTCGGTAGCTAAAAAGGAATATAAGCGAATCACAACCAAAACACTGGTTGATATGAAATCACGGGGTGAAAAAATATCCATGCTCACCTCCTATGATTTTACAATGGCTCAAATTGTTGATGGTGCCGGTATAGATGTAATTCTAGTGGGTGATTCAGCTTCAAATGTAATGGCCGGACATGAAACGACCTTACCCATCACTCTAGATCAGATGATTTATCACGCTGCTTCTGTAGTTAGGGCAATTTCGCGAAGCTTGGTTGTTGTAGATTTACCATTTGGAAGTTATCAAAGTGATGCCAAAGAGGCTCTGCGCTCTGCTATTCGAATTATGAAAGAAAGTGGTGGCCATGCGGTAAAAATGGAAGGTGGAAAAGAAATTAAAGACTCTATAAAGCGCATTTTGAATGCCGGAATCCCTGTAATGGGACATTTAGGTTTAACCCCTCAATCTATATATAAGTTTGGAACCTATACAGTGCGTGCGAAAGAAGAAACTGAAGCGAAACAATTAAAAGAAGATGCTTTATTGTTAGAAAAATTAGGCTGTTTTGCTATTGTACTTGAAAAAGTTCCTGCGAAATTAGCTGAAGAAGTTGCAAAAAGCCTTACAATCCCCGTGATTGGTATCGGTGCCGGAGGTGGTGTTGATGGACAGGTGCTTGTAATTCACGACATGTTAGGTATGAACACTGAATTCAGTCCGCGATTTTTAAGACGATACCTAGACTTGCATACTGAAATGACTCAGGCGCTTCAACAATATAGCTCTGATGTAAAATCAGGTGATTTTCCCAATGAAAATGAACAATATTAGTTTGTTTGTTTTATAATTAAAATATTTCCTTGAAAACGGTTTCAGCTAAAGATAACTTACAAATACTATATGAAGACAATCATTTGATAGCTGTCAACAAAAGAGTTGGGGATATTGTTCAGGGAGATAGTACTGGGGATCAGCCTTTAAATGAGATAATAAAAAAATACATTGCAGAAAAGTACAATAAACCGGGTGCTGTATATCTTGGTGTAGTTCATAGATTAGACAGGCCAACAACCGGGGTGGTTCTCTTCGCTAAAACCTCAAAAGCACTCAGCAGACTCAACAATATGTTTAAAGAACGTGAAACCAGTAAAACATACTGGGCAATTGTAAAAAACCACCCACCACTTGAAAGTGACACAATTACTCATTACCTCAAAAGGAACACAAAACAAAATAAATCATATGCTTATGTAAAGGAGGTTCCCAATAGCAAAAAAGCAATTTTGAAATATGAGGTTCTTAAAAAATTAAAAAATTATTATTTGCTGGAAATTGAATTATTTACCGGAAGACACCATCAAATCAGAAGTCAATTATCCGTTTTAAAATGTCCTATAAAAGGTGATTTGAAATATGGCTTTGACAGAAGTAATCCGGATGGTGGAATTCACCTGCACGCAAGGTCTTTGAGTTTAACACATCCGGTTAAAAAAGAAAGAATCAATATTATTGCTCCAACACCTGATGAAACACTTTGGAATAATTGTAATTAAATTTCAATTAAATTATTTTTAACCGCATAAATAACCAGTCCTACTCTGCTTTTTATTTGCAATCTTTCAAATAATTTTTCTCTGTAACCATCAATTGTTCTTGGGCTTAGATTCATAATATCGGCTATTTCCTTATATGTATTTTCAGTACACGCGAGTTTAATAAAAGTGATTTCGTTTTCTTTAAATTCAAAATTTGGAATGTTTTTTTTCCCATTTAAAACATCCATTAATATTTCATTTATTTGTTCAGAATAATAAAACCCCTGATCAATGGTTTGAATTAATGCATGTTGTAAATCTTCTGGATTGATGTTTTTTAACAAGTAACCTTTTGCTCCTGTTTTTATCATTTTAATAATTAAATCTTCATCATCATCCATTGATAGCATTAGGACTTTAACTTGAGGATGTACTTCTTTTAACCAAATTAAGGTTTCATATCCGTTTAAAATTGGCATATTGACATCAAGTAATATTATATCAGGCAATACTTCTGACTGAGCCAATTTTTCTTTTAAATTTAAGCCGTTTGATGCCGTAAATAAAACCTCAAATCTGTTAAAAGAATCAATCATTTTTCCTAATGAGCTTGCAAACAACAGGTGGTCGTCTACAATAACAATATTATAATTTTGAATATTTTTCACGATGCTACTAGTGTGTATGAAAGTTTTAATTTGGTACCTTTATTAATTTTTGAGTTTAAGAAAAACTGAGCGCCTATCATTTCTGCTCTTGAAGCCATATTTTGTATGCCTGAACTTTCAGTTTTTTGAGTAGTATCAAAGCCCAATCCATCATCTTCAGCCTCAATTAATAGTTTATTATTTTGATAATTAAAATGCATTATAATTCTGTTTGCTTTTGAATGTTTTATCGAATTTGATAAGAATTCCTGTAATATTCTAAATATAATGATCTCATCAGTATCAGATAGTTTAAAGTAGTCACCTTTGATTTCAAAGTTGGTTGTTGCATATTTAAGACGCTCTATTCGCTCTAATTCAATTTCTATGGTTCGTAATAAACCGTTTTTTTGAATAACTTCACTGTTCAAAGTCTTTGATAAGGTTCTCACTTCATGAACTGTTGTATTTACCAAATCTTTTGTCTCATCAATTTGTGACTTAAAATTTTCGGGTGCAAGGGGTTTCATCATATTCAATTGCATATTTACAACTGAAAGTAATTGTCCAATATTGTCGTGTAACTCCC
>NZ_CAXBAN010000006.1:0-17473 GCF_963973675.1 uncultured Planktosalinus sp.
GTGCTGATGCCCGGGTTAAGTTTTTGAAGATTCTCAAGAATCCAGATACACGAACTACAATGTATATGAGGAATATAAAGTGTTGTGATTTTTAAATTTCCATCATTGAATTCAAGGAGTTTATTAGCAATCTCAGAATTGTCTAAATAATCATATTTACCTTCAAGTTCTTTTGGAATAGCTCCAGGAGAAGATTGCAGGTCATAATAGCACCCAAGATCATTTTCAGTGAAAAGTTCATAAACTGTTTTACATCCGTTGCAACAAAAGTTTTTATTGTCTGAAACAATTTTTCCGGGAGTACATATATCTCCACAATGGTAACAGGAATTAGAGTTTTTTTGTGTTGACATCAATAGATGCTTAGTTGTTTATTCCTTTTGAGAAAATCTAAAAATACAAATTGGATTATTATGAGAATAGTCAATTTTTAAAATTATTGAATCATTAGTGATTGTCAAGAATTTGTAAGTCAAAGCCAAAGACAATTTCAATATCTTCTTTTACGACAATCATTCCCATCATTTTTTTGGGAGGCGTCAGTCCAAAATCTGTAATATTTAAACAGAGTAACCCTTCTATCGGTGCTAGCTCGCCGTGTGTTTTTACAGGTACAGAATACTGCTTTTTTATCCCTGCGATTTGAAGAGTAACCTTTGCTTCTAATTGATTTTGTTTCATTATTAACTCATTCAATTGGAATTGAATGCTCGGAAAGGTTTCGGTTTGAAGCAAGTCGTGGAAGTCTTTATTAATCATTTTATTTCCACAATTAAAGCCATCATTTTTTAATTGCAAGCTAACATTTTCAAAATAGTAGCTGCCAGAGGATTTAGTATAAGTTACCGGTATTTTTCTCGATAGCGTTTTTGCATCATACACACAGGTAAAAGTGTTTATATTTGAAGTTCCTTTGATATACAAAAAGCTCTCTGCTGTCAAATGTACTCTAACTTGGTGAGTTGATTCATTGTTGATAAAAGAAAATGAAAGCAACGCTAGAAAAAAGTAAAAACGGGTTTTCATTTTTGATAACTTTTAGGTCTAATATAATTAAAAAAAAGGAGAGAGATATTAACACCTCTCTCCTCTTCATTGAACTAAAACAAACTTAGAAACTAATTACTGCTTCTACCATAAGTCCGTTGAACTTACCTTCGTCAAATCTGTCTCCGGTTGCAAACCCGTCATATGTCTGGTTTACATATTCTATTTTGGCTAATACATTCTTAGTCATAAACCATCCGCCACCAAAGTTCACACGAGTGATATCGATATCATTACCTGAACCTAACAGCTCTCCACTTACTTGGTTAAAACGACCTCCGATATAGAAATTTTCAGTACTTCCAAATCTGTATAGTGCTTCAGCTCCAAGTTGGGTAAAAACTCTAGTATCTTCTTCTGAAGCTGCTTTTCCTTCTGATCTTTCATACATTCCAAAGAATTCAAATCCTTTATATTTTATGAAGGGGTTGATCATAACAGCTGTAATTTGGTTGTTTAAAGAAGGATTAAAACGCCCTGAGGTAAAGTTTCCTGCTGAACTTGCATCAGGTTCTTCCATTACTAGATAATATCTTGACCCTGCACGGTCTCCTGCATACAGCCATACTCTTGCTGAGTGTGCTGTGTGGTATAAAGATCCTGTAAGACGAACTCTCAAATCATCGTTCATTTGCTTGTCATACCCTAATTTCATCAATAATGATGGACTAGTTGTTTTTGGTCTATTTACTGCCTGGTTCAATTTACCATTTGAGACCCCTACCATCCCTAAGAATCCATTTTTTTGGAAGTAAATTTCTCCACCTACTTCAGTTGTAAAGGAATCCATAATATAGTTACCAACAAAAGGGTTAAAGAAAGCCTGAGCGTTATCACTTCTTCTAAAGTGAGCATCACCATAGTTATTTTCCATATGTCCAAATTTAATGGTCACATATTTCATAGTCTCTGCAAGGAATCCTTCACTTAAAAAATTGAAGTTGTCAATTTGCATATACCCACCTTTTACATAAGGCTCAGGGTGGTGACGAGAAGAAAGATAGGTTCTCAAGTGCATTCTAAGACCATCTGCTAATGCTACGTCAAGGTCAAGGTTTGCTGTTGCCAAGTTGAAATTATCACCAATTTCAATTAATTCCACATCACCGCTATTTTCGTGATTTATCGCTTGAAATTGTAGTGCAGATGCACCACCTACTCTAACTTTTATACCATCAAATGTTGAGACAGTGTCTTTTGGAGCTTCAAAAACGTTAATTCCATTTTTGTCAGGGCTTCTGTAGTTGTCAAGGTTACGTTTATCTTGAGCAAATGTCGTTGCGGCCATTAGGGTTGCAACAAGTACCAGGGTTAGTTTTTTTATTGTTTTCATAATTTTGGGTTTTAAAATTTGTTGTTTCTATTCAGTTTGTTTTATCGTTAATTGTATAATACTTTGAAGTCGAGGGTGAGATCTTCACCGGTTTTTACTGTTCCCATTAGGGCTTTTGGTGGTTCAACATTATAATGTGTCATATTAATTTTTACTTTACCACTAAAAGTTAATTTACTACCGTTTAGTTGTACATTAAATGTAATAGGAACTTGTTTTGTTTGACCAGCTATTGTAAGGTTTCCTATAGTTTCTATTGAGTAACTGTTTGAACCAGTATCGGAAATTTTAGTAACTTTTGTCAAATTGTAGTTGATTGTTTTATGTTTTTTAGTGTCTAAAGCGTTGTAAGCATTTTTATCCATTCCACTTTTACCACTTTTTAGACTTTCAACTTCAACAGCGTAGGTAAGTTTATCAATCGCTGCGAGTTTTCCATTTTCAATTTTAAAACTTGCATCTCCAGACATTTTTTCAGCTTTCATATCCCAATCGTGAATATTTGATGTTCCAAATACAGTCATAATACTATTTGCTGAATTTACTTTTGCTACTTGAGCATTTATTTGCTGTGTTACAAAAACTGTAAGGAAAATAATTGCTATGCTTTTTAAAGTTTTCATTGTTATAAGTATTTAATTGTTTTTATTTCTATTTGATGGTACAAATTTCCAACACAAGCATTGATTAAACTATGATAATTATCACTTTTTAAAAAACAGCACTCAGTAAGTAAAAAACTTTTACCTGATAAAGAGATTCATTAACTTTGAGGGATGAAAATATTTGAACAAAGTAATAGTTTACTAAACTTACTGTCAGATGCTATATCAGAAGGTGTGGTAATTGTTGATGATGCCCAAAATATTGTTTCTGTAAACAATTCGCTTCTTGAAATGTTTGGGTACACTCCAGATGAACTTTTAGGCAAACATCTCAATATTTTAATTCCAAAAAATATTCATGCAGACCACAAAAAATATGTCACAGATTTTGTTGAACAAAGCGACAAAAGACAAATGGGTCATGGCCGAAACCTTTTTGGTATACACAAATCAGGAATAAATATACCCGTTGAAGCTGGATTAAATCCTTTTACTTGGGAAAGTAAAAAGTATGTAATGGCACTGGTGATCGATATTAGTATAAGAAAACAACAAGAGGAAAAAATAATTCAACTCAACACAGAGCTTGAAGAAAAAATTCAAAAACGAACCAAAGAACTCAAACATACAGTAGATGAACTTCAAAAAGAAATTGAAAAAAGAATTGCAGCTGAAAAACGAATAAAAAATGCACTTAAAAAAGAAAAAGAACTCAATGAATTAAAAACGAAGTTTCTTTCAATGGTGTCTCACGAATTTAAAACACCACTCAGCGGTATTTTAACTTCTACTATTTTACTAGGAAAATACAAACTCACTGAACAACAAGATAAAAGGGATAAACATCTTAGAACTATTACAGAAAAAGTTCACTACTTGAATAACATCCTCAATGATTTTCTTTCAATTGAGCGACTTGATACAGGTAAAATAAACTATAAACCAACTACTTTTAAATTAAGTAAAGTAATAAATGAGGTTGTTTATAATGCCAATATGCTTTTAAAAAGTGGCCAAAAAATTACATTTCCACCAGAAGTTGACGAATACATTTTAACGCAGGATGAAAAAATCATGGAGCTTTGCCTTTCTAATTTAATTCACAATGCCATTAAATATTCACCTGAAGATTCTTTAATTGAAATTCAGGTAGAAATAAATCAAAAAATGCTAACCATTCAAATCACCGATGAAGGAATGGGAATTCCTGAAGTTGCCCAAAAGCATATTTTCAGTCGTTATTTTAGAGCTGAAAATGCAACTAACGACCAGGGAACTGGAATTGGGCTTAACATAGTAAAAGGACATTTGAAAAATTTAGGAGGAAAAATTAGCTTTGTAAGTGAAGAAAATAAAGGCACAACCTTTACAATGTCTGTCCCTTTGACACATCAATCTAAAAATTAAAATAAATGCACAAAGTACTTTTAATAGAAGACGATACAGCAGTTAGGGAAAACACCGCTGAAATCATTGAGCTTTCAGGCTATGATGTTATTACAGCGCCCAACGGAAAAATTGGTGTTTCTAAGGCAAAAGAAAACCTTCCCAATATTATTATATGCGATATTATGATGCCTGAACTGGATGGTTATGGAGTTTTAAAGGAATTGGCCTCAGATGATTCTACAAAATATATTCCTTTTATTTTTCTTTCGGCAAAAACCGAACACAAGGATATTAGAAAAGGAATGGATTTGGGAGCCGATGATTATTTAACTAAACCCTTTGAAGAAAATGACCTAATAAGTGCTTTGGAAAGCAGACTCGCCAAAACTGCAATTCTTAAAGAAGAGCGCGAGCGCACTAAAAAGGCAATAGACAATGACAGTGATTTACGCTCATTAAACGACTTAAAAAACTACCTTGACGATAACGGAAAAGAATTAAATTTTAAAAAAGGCGAATTAATCTTTGAACAAGGGTATAACTCCAATTATATATATTTAATAAACAAAGGAATTGTTAAGTGCCATAAAATTGATGAATCGGGTAAAGAATTAACAACAGCACTTTACAAAGAAGATGATTTATTTGGGTATGCTTCTTTATTGCAAAATATCCCATACCAGGAATCTGCTACAGCAATGGATAACTGTGAACTAGTAGCAGTAGCCAAGGAAGAATTAAAAGAAGTGCTAAACAATAACCATAAAGTTAACTTTGACCTCATCAATTTACTTTCAGATAATCTGGCTGAAATAAAAGATCAATTACTACAAATGGCCTATGGATCTGTCAGAAAAAAAACAGCAACAACCATTCTGCAGTTTGCCGAAAAAATGAATAAAAAAAAGAATGAAAATATAAAAATATCACGAAGTGACCTTGCAAGTGTTGCAGGAATTGCAACCGAAAGTTTAATCAGAACATTATCAAGTTTTAATAAGGAAGGAATTATTGAGATTGAAGGTAGAAATATAAAAATACTCGATATGGATTTACTTAAAGATATTGATTAAAACCTTCAAATTTATGACTAAAGTAATTCCATTTAAAGCAGTAAGGCCCACAAGAGATAAAGTTGGGCTGATTGCTTCTCGTGCTTATCAATCCTATACTATTGCAGAAAGGGAAGCGAGACTTAACAACAACCCCTACTCTTTTTTACACATTGTAAATCCAGGTTATAAATATCACAAGGAAATATCAGGAGTTGAGCGTTATCAATTGGTAAAAAATCGATATCAGGAATTTAAAGAAGAAGGTATCTTTGTCCAAGACCAATCACCTTGCTACTATATCTATAAAATAATTGACAGAAACCATCAAACCTATGAAGGAATCATTGCTGCTGCAAGTACAGAAGAGTATGAAAAAAATATTATAAAAAAACATGAAGACACGATAGAAGAACGTGAAACAATTTTTAAAGAATATCTCAAAACCGTGGGGTTTAATGCCGAACCGGTTTTAATTACCTACCCAGACAACAAACAACTAACTCAAATCATAAAAAAAAACACTTCGCAAAGAGCTGAGTATGAGTTCACCACAACTTATAAAGACACACACTATCTTTGGAAGATTGACGACTCCAAAACCCTTGAAAAAATTCAAATGGCATTTGATAATTGTAACAGCCTCTACATAGCAGACGGTCATCACCGCTCAGCATCTTCCCTTCTGCTTCAGCAGGATTTAAAATCAAAAAATCCAAAACATACGGGTACTGAAACTTATAACTATTTTATGAGTTACTTGATTCCTGAATCTCACCTTACAATTTATGAATTTAACAGGCTCATAAAAGATTTAAACAGTCTCTCAAAAGAAGAATTTCTCATCGCTTTAGATGAACTATTCCTAATTGAAAACCGAGGATTGGTTTATTACAAACCTCTTCAGCCACATCATTTTAGTATGTATCTGGATGGAGAGTTTTATTCTCTTCAGTTAAGAAAAACAAATTATAATTTTGAAAACGCATTGGATGACCTGGATGCGCAGATACTTTACAAAACAATTTTAGATCCTGTTTTAGGAATTAAAGATCTCCGCAACGATGATAGAATTGAATACGCCCACGGAAGAAATGATATGGCCTATGTAAAAACAAAAGTTGACAGTGGAGAATTCAGCGTAGGTTTTGGACTCAAACCTGCAACAATAGATCAGCTTAAGCAAATAGCTGATCAAGGATTAAAAATGCCCCCAAAAAGCACTTACATAGAACCTAAACTAAGAAGCGGCATTACCATCTATGAATTTTAAAAACTTAAACATTTATTACGATATATGATTGAAGACCATTTAAAAAATATAAAATCGTCATTGCCGGAAAATGTAAAATTAGTGGCTGTTTCAAAAACAAAACCGGTAGAAGAAATATTAAAAGCATATAATGCCGGCCACAGGGATTTTGGCGAAAATAAAATTCAGGAAATGACTGATAAATGGGAACAATTGCCCAAAGACATCCATTGGCACATGATAGGCCATGTACAAAGAAACAAAGTCAAGTATATGGCACCTTATGTTCATCTAATACACGGAGTGGATAGTTTAAAACTCCTAAAAGAAATAAACAAGCAAGCTAAAAAGAATAATAGAACAATCAATTGCCTATTGCAAGTTTATATTGCAAAAGAAGAAACCAAATTTGGATTGGACCCTGAAGAATTAACTCAACTATTAGAAGACAACGCTTTCAAAAATTTGGACAATGTAAGAGTCATTGGTTTAATGGGTATGGCAACTTTTACAGAAAATAAAGAGCAAATCAACAAGGAGTTTAATTTTCTCAAAACTTTTTACGACCAATTAAAAAACAAATACGGTTTTAAAGTACTTTCTATGGGTATGAGTAGTGATTATAGTGTCGCTCTCCTAAATGGAAGCACAATGGTGCGCATTGGAAGTGCAATTTTTGGAGAACGCAATTACGATTAATTAATTTGTACACAATACTTGACATAGAAACCACTGGTGGAAAATACAATGAAGAAGGCATAACTGAAATTGCCATCTACAAATTTGATGGCCATAAAATTATTGATCAATTTATAAGTCTTGTTAATCCTGAAATCCCCATCCAACCTTTTGTAGTCAACCTTACAGGGATTAACAACGAAATGCTCAGACAAGCACCTAAGTTTTATGAAGTTGCCAAACGCATTGTTGAGATTACAGAAGAAACCATCATTGTTGCCCACAATGCAAAATTTGATTATAGAATTTTACAAACTGAATTTAACAGGTTAGGGTATGAATTTAACAGAGAAACACTTTGCACAGTTGAGCTATCCAAAAAATTGCTTCCCGATGTAAAATCATACAGCCTTGGAAAGCTTGTAAGAGAGCTGGGTATTCCAATGAGCGATCGTCACAGGGCTTCGGGTGATGCGAAGGCAACAGTCACCTTATTCAAATTGTTACTTTCAAAAGATTCAAAAAAAGAAATCGTAAGCAAAAGCATAAGGCTAGAGCCAAAGAGACAACTTGATTCAAAGCTTTTAGAGATTATTGAAAAAATCCCAAGTGAAACAGGAGTTTATTATATGCACCGTGAAGATGGAACAATCATTTACATTGGTAAAAGCAAAAATATCAAAAAGCGCATCATTCAACATTTCACTTCTGACAACAGAAAATCAAAAAAAATACAGGACGAAGTCTACTCAGTTTCCTATGAAAAAACAGGTAGTGATTTAATTGCTCAACTTAAAGAAAGTGAAGAAATTAAAATTAACAAACCGGTTTACAACCGAGCACTTAGAAAAACAATCTATCAAAACCAATTGAATAGTTATATAGATGAAAATGGCTACATCAACTTGAAAATTGAAAAAGCAGACGCCAGAAAAAAACCCATAACCACTTTCACAAATTATCAACAAGCAAAAAGTAGCCTTTTTAAATTTACAGAAACTTATGGCCTTTGTCAAAAACTCACAGGATTATACCAAACCAAAAGTGCCTGTTTTTCTTATTCCATAAGAGAATGTTCCGGTGCATGTATAGGTCTTGAAAGTCCCGAAGATTACAACAAACGAATTGAAGATTTTATAAAAAACCATACCTTTGAAAACAATAGCTTTCTTGTTGTTGACCAAGGAAGAGATATTGATGAACGAAGTGTAGTTTATGTTGAAAATGGTATTTTTAAAGGCATTTCCTTTTATAGTCTCAATTACCAAATTACAAATACTGACATACTGCGTTCACTTATTACCCCTATGACTAACAATAAGGATGCCCAACACATCATTCAAAGTTATTTAAGAAAACATAAAGTATTAAAAATCATTCCGCTAAAATGAATAAAAAGTTAATATCAAATATGTTTGTTACATTTGATATTTTATTTGAGATTCCCTTTTTATGTTAATAGAAGAACCAAAAACAAAAATTGATAGAATAAGACAACAACTTTATATTGTCATTTACGGCACCAATACAAAAGCCGGAAAATTATTTGACATTTTTCTTCTTATTTTTATCTTATTAAGCGTTCTAGCAGTAATGTTGGAATCAGTTAAAGAAATTGATGATAATTATCACTCTATTCTTTTATCTGCAGAATGGTTTTTCACTATATTGTTTTCAATAGAATATATCCTTCGAATTTTTTCTACCAAAAAACCTTGGAAATACATTTTTAGCTTTTATGGAATCATTGATTTATTGGCAATTTTACCCATGTATCTTTCTTTCTTCATAACCGGAAGTAATTTACTAACTAGTGTAAGGGCGTTGAGATTGCTAAGGTTATTCAGGGTATTAAAACTTGCCAATTTTGTAGGTGAAGCCACTAATTTAAAGTCTGCATTGAAAGCAAGTCGTCCAAAAATTATTGTTTTTCTTTTTACAGTTTTAATAATTGCAATGGTTGTGGGTACTTTAATGTTTTTAATTGAAGGCCCTGAAGCAGGATTCACTAGCATCCCTAGAGGTATCTATTGGACAGTTGTTACTTTAACCACAGTGGGTTTTGGAGACATTTACCCTATCACACCATTTGGCCAATTCTTGGCTATGTTTGTGATGATTACCGGTTATGGAATTATTGCTGTACCCACCGGTATTGTCTCTGCAGAATTTGCAAAACAAAAATCAGCAAACAAGGAAGATAAATCTACGAAGTCAAAAACAGTATGTCCTGTTTGTGATGAATCAGGACATAAGCCTGATGCCCAATTTTGCTTCAACTGTGGTGAAAAAATTAAAATTTAATTGTGAATCAAAAATACCTTATACTAATTGTTGGTCCAACGGCCATTGGAAAAACAAAAACTTCAATTGCATTGGCTAAACATTTTTCCTCAGAAATAATATCGGCTGATTCAAGGCAATTTTATAAAGAAATGAATTTGGGAACTGCTGTACCAAGCCTCCAGGAGTTAGAAGAAGTTCCACATCACTTTATTCAACACCTTTCTGTTAATGAAAACTATAACGTAGGAGAATATGAAACTGAAGCTTTACAATTAATTGATCAAAAGTTCAAACAACTTGACCTACTCTTTCTTGTTGGCGGATCAGGTTTATATATTGATGCCGTGGAAAAAGGTCTTGATTATTTTCCAGAAGTCAGTCCTGAAATAAGGAAAGAACTACAAAAAGCATTTCTTGAAAAAGGCATTTATAGTTTACAAGAAAAATTAAAAATTCTTGATTCTGAATATTATAAAAAAGTAGATCTCAATAATGCACACCGCCTTATAAGGGCTTTGGAAGTTTGCATAGGAACCGGAAAACCATACTCGTACTTTTTAGGAAAAAAAGTAAATGAGAGGAATTTTAATGTTATAAAAATAGGTTTAAATGCAGAAAGAGAATTTCTCTATCATCGAATCAACAAACGTGTTGACCAAATGATGGAAAAAGGCCTGCTTGAAGAAGCAAAAAAACTTTATGAAAAAAAATATTTGAATGCATTACAAACAGTGGGCTATAAGGAACTATTTGCCTATTTGGACAAAGAATCTAATTTAAATCAAGCTGTCGAAGAAATCAAAAAAAACACACGCCGGTATGCTAAAAGGCAAATGACCTGGCTTAGGAAAGATAAAAACATCGAGTGGTTTGAACACGATGAAGACTTAAACAAAATTATTGATTATATAAAACTCAAAACGTCCTAAGTAGTGAGGACGTTTTGAGCAGTATACTTCAATTAATTATCTACTTCACTTTTTACAACCAATCGGAAACCTTCACCATGAATGTTTAAAATTTCAACACCATCATCTTTACTTAGGTATTTTCTGAGCTTTGCAATATAAACATCCATACTTCGGGATGTGAAATAATTGTCATCTCTCCAAATTTTAGTGAGAGCCAATTCACGTGGCATTAAATCATTTTTATGTAATGCAAGTAAGCGAAGTAATTCATTTTCTTTAGGCGAAAGTTTGTCCGGTTTTTGATCTTTATAAGTTAAAAATCTAAGTTTTGAATTTAAATGAAAATTGCCAATTTGAAATTCAAATTGCTTACTGTCAGCCAGTGAATCTGTTGCTTTGCGTTGAATGATGGCTTTAATTTTCATCAAAAGTACTTCAGAGTCAAAAGGCTTATTGAGGTAGTCATCTGCCCCTACTTTATAGCCTTTAAGCACATCTTCTTTCATTGCTTTGGCTGTTAAGAAAATAATTGGAATGTCTTCATTCTTTTCTCTGATTTCTTTTGCTAATGTAAATCCGTCTTTATAGGGCATCATAACATCAAGAATACAAAGATCAAAATCATCTTTTTTGAATTTCTCAAAGCCTTCCATACCATTTTTGGCGTGGGTGACATTGTAGTTATTCATTGTTAAATAATCTTTTAAGACGGTTCCAAAGTTTGGATCATCTTCTACTAAAAGGATTTTTTTATTTTCAGTTTCCATGGCTTAAGATATTAATTGAAGTTTAATTATAAAGGTACTTCCTTTTCCTTTCTCGCTTTCCACAAATATTTGACCTTGATGGTCATCTATCATGCGTTTTACGTAAGAAAGTCCGAGTCCGTGTCCTTTTACATTATGTATATTTCCTGTGTGTTCTCTGTAAAATTTTTCAAAAACTCTTTTTAGAGCTGCTTTACTCATTCCGCTTCCCTGGTCTTGTATCTTTACGACAACATTATTTTTAACATTTTCTGTAAAGATATCAATTTTAGGAGCTTCTGGTGAATATTTTATTGCATTGTCTAAAATATTAACCAATACATTTGTAAAATGTGATTCATTTGCCAAAATAGATGACTTTTGTGCATCAAAATGAGTTTTGATATACCCACCTCTGTCTTCTACAATTAACTCTACGTGAGTGATGGCGTCTTCTATTAAGTCGTGTAATTTTAAGCGTTCTTTTTTAATGTTTAAATCACGTTTTTCAAGTTTTGATATTCTTAAAACATTTTCAACCTGAGCGTGCATTCGTTTATTTTCATCCCTAATCATTTTGAGATATCGCTGCATGGTCTCTTTATTATCATAAATCATAGGGTTCTTCATCGCATCTAACGCTAGGTTAATTGTAGCAATTGGTGTTTTGAACTCATGAGTCATATTATTGATAAAATCTGTTTTGATTTCAGAAATTTGACGTTGCCTTATTAATTGTTGTATCGCACTGTAATATGCTAAAATGATAATTGCTGTTAAAAACAGAGTCAAAATTCCCATTCCTACCACCGACGAAAAAACATATTTTTGTTTTTTATCAAATGAAATTAACAATTCATATTTATAACTTCTGTTTTCATCAATAAATAAAGGTACGCTGTAAGTATCAGGTGAATTTGGATCAAAAACAAAATCCTCTGATGCCACTTTAGTTGATAGCCCTCTACTGAAAATCGCAAACTCATAGTCCAAATTCAAATCTCTGGTTTCCAGTTGATGCTTGATTAAACTGTTTAATTCTTCTATGTCAACCCGTTTGTGAATGGGTATTTGTTTTGCAATGTCCTTAAAAGTTTCTCTTAATTGAAACTGTGAAGGCTCTTCAAGGGTTTTAATAGTCAGCTCACTAGCTTCAGTATTCATTGAGGTGCCATCCAGTCCCGGTCGCAATTTTGCGGTAAACTTTCGATTGGTAAATTTTCTAAAGTTTATGCTATCTACATTTACATCTAAAATATTTGAAGATAGTTTAAAGTCTTCCTCTAATAAACCACTTGAGTAAATAAAGGTTTCATTTGTAACATTATCAGTATTGGTATAAACAATTTCCCTAAAAGTTGACCTGTCTGGTTGACCAATACTATCAGCTACTTCAGCATAAAGCCTGTAATAATATTCCAACTCTTTGGACTGAAGATCTTTGGATATTGCAATTAAAGATTGCCTTACATTGTAATGAAACTGATCTTCTTTATTTTGAAAAGAGTTTTTAATCCAATAAACTTGAACAAAAATGATTCCTAACAAACAAAGACTCATAAAAACTATGAGTATAATAAACAGTTTTTTGCTCATAGTTCAAAAGTAAGATTTTAACATTTAGTCATTTAATGGTTTAACCAAATGTTAACAAAACTAATGCCATTAACTTGATAAGTTAATTAATTTTTCATGAATTTTATATACTTGACTTTTCAAATTGGGTAGACCTTCATTATTTTTAATAATAAAATCAGCAAGCTTTAGTTTTTTAGAATCGGGCCATTGGTTTTCGATTCTTTCCTTAATTTTACTTTCAGTAGTAGAATCGCGCTTTAAAACCCGTTGAATTCTAGTCTTTTCATCAGCAACGACTAAAATTGTTAAATCACATTTTTTATATCCTTCGTTCTCAAATAAAACAGCTGCTTCTTTTATAACATACGGTCCTTTTTGTTTCTTACTCCATTCTAAAAAATCTAAAGCTACTGCAGGATGAACAATTTTATTTAATTTTTCAAGTAATTCTTTGTTATTAAAAACTTTAGACGCAATGAAAGTTTTGTTTATTCTGTTGTCTAAATATGAGTTTTCACCCAGAAGAGAAATAATTTTATTTTTTACTTTGTTTGTGAGCATAATTTTTTTTGCTTCATCATCAGCAATGTATACAGGCACACCCAATTCTTTAAACATATTTGCCACAGTACTTTTTCCACTGCCAATTCCTCCGGTAAGTCCAATTACTTTCATCATTTTAAAATAGGGTATTTTAAATCTCTAAGTTACTTAAAAAACAATTTGGGGTAACATTTTTCAGGTTTTTGATTGAGTACTCTAATAAAAAATGTTGACTTTACAAACGCCAATCCATATCCAAAAAACTGAATAAAAACTGCTAAAACTGAGATAAACCCTATGTAAACACTCTTGTTCTTTACAGAAGAGTCTACCATAACCATCGTTAAATATAAAATTAGTAAACCTATAAAAAAATAGACTTCTAAAAATAACAGCAAAATTGCTGCAAACGTAAACAGTACAAATAGAAAAGGAAACCAGAAGCTTATTCGTGCTGATGTTGGATGCCATTTTGTCAAAATAGGTCTTACTAAACCAAATTTTCTAACTTGCTTATAAAATGTAGACCATGAAATGCGTCTTTTGTGATAAACATATGCATTTTCTATAAATCCAGTTTTAAATCCTGATTTTAAAAGCCGTTGCGATAAATCAGGATCCTCTCCTGGATGAATTTTCCCAAAACCTCCGGTTGATTCAAAAGCCTTTTTTGAAATTCCCATATTGAAACTTCTGGGTTCAAACTGTTGAACTGATTTTCTTTTACCTCTAATCCCACCTGTAGTTAAAAATGAAGTCATCACATAATTTATGGCTTTTTGCAAGGGAGTAAAGCTATCGTGAGCGGCATCCGGCCCGCCAAAACAATCCAGATAGTTTTTATTTAAAGATTGTTCCACTTCACTTAAATAATGCGAAGGCAATAAACAATCTGAATCTAAAATGATAAAGTAATTTCCATTTGCCTTTTGCATTCCATAATTCCTGGAGTCACCCGGCCCTGAATTGGATTTAAAAAAGTAGTGAATTTTTAACCGATCTGTAAATTCCTGAATGATTTTATCAGATTTTTCACTAGACCCATCTTCTATGATAATAATTTCATATGGCTTATCAAATTGTAGCTTTACAAAACTATTTAAAAGCTCTTTGATTTCCTGAGGCCTGTTATAAACAGGAATAATGAATGAAAATTGTATTGCCATTTTGTAAAGATAATCAACAAAAAAACCATCCTGATATTTTTCGAGATGGTTTTAGATAAACAGTTAAAAAATATTTTTATTCTTGGTCAAATGCTTTAATTACTTCATCACTTACGCCCATGTTTGAAAAACCGCCATCGTTGTATAAATTTTGAAGCGTAACTCTTTTAGTTAAATCACTAAACATGGCAATGGTGTAATTTGCACAGTCTTCTGCAGTAGCATTACCCAATGGCGACATTTTTTCAGCATATGATATAAAACCATCAAACCCTTTAACACCTTGTCCAGCGGTTGTAGGGGTTGGTGATTGAGAAATAGTATTGACTCGAACCTTTTTATCTTTTCCAAAAAAGTATCCAAAACTTCTAGCAATGGATTCAAGATAGGCTTTATTATCAGCCATGTCATTGTAATCCGGAAAGACGCGTTGTGCTGCCATATATGTTAATGCAACAATGCTTCCCCACTCGTTCATGGCATCTTTTTGATACAAAATTTGCATAGTTTTATGGAATGATACTGCTGAAATGTCCCAACCCTTGTGTGTAAAATCATAGTTTTGATTGGTATAGTGATTTCCTTTTCTAACATTAACTGACATACCGATGGAGTGTAAAACAAAATCAAGTTTTCCGCCAAGTATTTCCATTGATTTTTCTACAAGTGAGTTTAAGTCTTCAAGGTTGGTGGCATCTGCAGGAATTACTTCTGAGTTAGTTTTTTCTGCAAGTTCTTTTATCTGACCCATTCGCAATGCTATGGGAGCATTCGTCAAAACAAATGTGCCGCCTTCTTCGTGTACTCGTTCTGCAGTTTTCCAGGCTATGGAATTTTCATCCAATGCACCAAATATGATTCCTCTTTTTCCTTTTAATAAATTGTATGACATTATATGGTTGTTAAAGATTATACTTGTTTATTTAATTAGGCTATTTCTCGTCAAATTTTAAAAAAAGCAATTCAAATATACATTTTAATTCAATAATTCTCGTGCATGAGCAATGGCAGATTCAGATTTTTTATCTCCGCTAAGCATTTCTGCAATCTCTAAGATTCGATTTTCAGGGTTTAATAGCTGTAATTTTGTTTGTGTTTGCTTTTCATCATCTTCTTTATATACTTTGAAGTGATGATCTCCCTTTGCTGCTATTTGTGGCAAATGTGTTATACTAATCACCTGCATGCTTTTACTCATTTTAGCTAAAATATCGGCTATTTTATTTGCGATTTCGCCGGATACTCCGGTATCAATCTCGTCAAATATTATTGCAGGAAGCTGTGTATACTGAGCTAAAACTGATTTGATGGCAAGCATTATCCTGCTCAACTCTCCACCGGAAGCTACTTTTTTCATTTCACCAAAAGGCATTCCCTTGTTTGCAGTAAATTGAAAAATAACATCGTCAATTCCGTTTTTTTGAAACGAGGTTGTTTTTTCTAAATCAATCCTAAATCGTGCATTGGGTAAACCCAGCTGTGCTAATATATTTTCTAATTTTTCAATCAAAATTGGCAGGGTCTTTTCCCTGTTTTTATGAAGTTTTTCAGCCTGGTCTTTCAATTCAATTTCACAGCTTTTTAGCTCTCTTTCAAAAGTTACTATACTTTGGTCTAAATTGTTGGTTTTTTCAATTTTAAGCTCTAGTTGCGACTGAATTTCGAGTAAGGATTCTATGGTGTTTACCTGATGTTTCGACTGTAGCTTATAAACAGACTGCAGATAGGTTTCTACTTCCATTAAGCGTTGTGGATTGGCTTCAAGTAAATCGCCTGCGTTTTGAACCTCATCTGAAACATCATCAAGTTCGATTTTTGTACTTTGCAAACGTTCCCAAAGTGCTTGATAAGTGTTTGAAAAACCTTTAATCTTTGACATTTTGGAGTTGATTTCACTTAAAACAGTTAGAACCCCAACATTTTCAGCATTCATCAATTGTGAAACCTCAGAAAGGGTTTCCTGGATTGTTTCAACATTGCTCAAGGTTTCCAATTCTTCTTCCATGGCTTCCTGACTACCTTTTTTTAATCTTGCATCCTGAAGTTCACGAATCAGAAAAAGGTTGTAATCAAGTTCCTTTTGAGCTTCAATTTTACTGGTTAAAAGACTGTTTAATTCTTTTTCAGTGTTTTTATAGTGCTTGAGTGTTTTTGAATATTCATTGAGAGTAGATTTGTTTTTCGCAAGCACATCAATGATTTCCATCTGAAATTTTTCAGAGGATATTTCCAAGGTTTGGTGCTGATTGTGTATATCAATTAAATGGTTTCCCAACAAACTCAGGATACTTAAATTTACAGGTGTGTCATTAACAAAAGCCCTGGATTTGCCTGATGGTAAGATTTCTCTTCTTATTATTGTATTCTTTTCATAATCAAGATTTTCAGACACAAAAAGTGGCTCAAGTGCATGTTTTTCCAGATTGAACTCTGCTTCAATAATGCATTTTTTTGTTGTATTTTTAATACTGGAGAGATCTGCCCTTTTCCCCAACAACAATGAAAGCGCTCCTAAAATAATAGATTTACCGGCTCCGGTTTCACCTGTTATTATAGTCAATCCTTCATTGAAGTTTACTTTAATATCTTCTATTAAAGCATAGTTTTTTATGTTGAGTTGGGTAATCAAGTCAGCGCATTTTTTTGTGCACTAAAGGTAAAAGAGTTTGTGGTTTAAAACAAGAGACTAAAATTTAATTTTTGACCAGTTATCTCTTTTCGTAGGAGCCATTCTGGTAAGGTTTTGAACCAAGTCGTCTATAGGTACACTTGGACCATCACTAAAGATTGATTGAATTTCTTCTGCTTTAGTATCAAAGAATGTACGCAATAAAAAAGAGTTTGGCCTTCTGTCATTAATATTCTTTAATTGATTAATTGCTTCAGC
>NZ_CAXBAN010000007.1:0-17197 GCF_963973675.1 uncultured Planktosalinus sp.
ATATACCAATGAGGGTATTTCATGAGTATATAAATAATTCTAAACTACCTACTTCTAAAATTTCAATTAACACAGGGATTTCAGAGGAAGATATAAATGATTTTAAGAGTCAGGAGAGGTTCCCCACTTATAATGATCTTAGAAAGCTGAGTAAGTTTTTTAAATCTCCCATATCTACCCTTTTGTCAAAAGTTGAAGAGACCCCGGAATATAACTTTTTATTCCGCAAATCGGTTGAAGAGGATATTGACTTAGTTGTTATTGATAAGTTTAGGAAATACATCTCCAATATTCTTAAAATAAATGCTGATGTAAAAAAGATAGTGCCGATACGGGAGATACTTAAGCCAGCCAACGATAATTATCAAAGTGCAGAAATTTTGGCTACCGAATTCAGAACCCTTTTCTTTTCCGCGGATCTTCAATCACCTTTGACAAATTTACCACAATTACTTTCTCATGAATTAGGCTTTGTTATTAAAATTATGGAAGCAGGAAGTAATGCTGATGGTGCTTCAGCATTTGTACAAGATCACATCTTTCTTTTTGTCTCACCGAGATTTGAAGGAAGAATGCTTTTTACCTTGGCACATGAACTTGGACACATTCTCAATCACCACAGCAATGAAAATTTTTTCTATCTTGATAAAAACATTCCTGGTAATTTTAATAGTTCAAAAGGGTATCAGGAACGTTTTGCTAATACATTTGCATCCGCTTTATTACTCCCGCTCAACGGTATAGTAACTATGCTAAAAAAAATCCGAGAAATAAACCGCATTCCTGATGATAGCCCTATTGGGGACATAGAAATTCTTTATATCGCTAGGTTCTATGGAGTTAGTTTTGATGTTGTTGCCAATCGATTTGAACATCTCAGTTTAATTCCTGAAGGAGGTAGTTACTCTTTATCGCAAAAGATTAAGAAAGACTTTGGTAGCGCTGAAAAAAGAGCCAATGAACTTGGTCTCCCTGAGCGTATTGTTCTTGATTTCGATTTACTACCGCCTTTTATAATTCATAAAGCAGTTACTCTCATAAATGAAGGACGTTTTTCTGTTGAACGGATGGCGCAGATGCTTGCAATACCCTTAAACAGGCTAATTAAATATCACGCTGAATTTGGAGATCATTAAAAAAATATGCTTGGATGCGTGCTCGGTAATTAATCTAATAAATTGTAATAATTTACATTCTGTTCTCTCATTAGAGAATACTACATTTTTTATTGGGCCTGCTGTTTACGATGAGGTGGTAAAATTACCTGAACAGGAGGTGATAATAAATACATTTATATCCAAAGGTGTTATAGAGATATATGATGGTGAAATTAATATTGATCTTGTTGATTCATTTTTTGAAACCTATCAATTGGGAGACGGGGAAACAGAAACAGTAGCTATTTGTGTTCAAAATGGCTTTACTATGTGTTGTGATGACCGACTGGCTCGTGCAATGGCAGAAACAGTAATTGGAGAAGATAAGACGATGGGGTCTTTACGTTTACTTAAATTTACGGTACAAGCCGGTATTTTGTTGTGTAAGGATGCCTTTGTTGCATATCGACTCATGATTAGTGAAGGGGGATTCTTACCAAAAAATATTAGCAATCACTTTTTTTGTAGTTCTTGATAATTAGTATTGAGCTTTTCTAAAATATAAATTAAGGGATTTCCCACGCAAGGTATTTGTGTTTGAAATTCATTGCCACAGTATTCGCAAAGGTGATGTTGATGAGGACGAATGGAAGAATCTAAGCGATCAAAATGATATTTATGACATTTTGTGCAACTAAATGCTAATATTTTTCCTTCTAAATGAAGTAACGAGTTTTGAATCATTAAATATCTTACCTGTGATTCAGAAAGTTCAATATCATCAATGATAACTTTACCATAAGTTTCATCATGAATTCGTTCACCGGTATTATTATTCTCATACACATGAACATGGATGCCTGCCTCTTCTCTTTTCCCTCGTGTCCATATAATTGCGGGATTTGACCCCCATATTTCAATTCCTCCAGGATAATCTTTTTGTTTAATATCTAGTACACGATCTACAAGTTCTATAGATTGTCTATCAAATTGGTCCTCGAATATTTTCTTAATACTTATAACCGGATTCGAGATACCCTCTATTTCATCCCAGAACTGTTTACCGCAATAAGTACATAGATGTTTACGGTGATAGGTTACCGCAAAGTAATCAGAATCAATATGGGGCTCTCCGCAATGGCTACAATGAATACACTTCATAATTTTTCCGGTAACCATGGATGTAGTGTAAGCCGTTGCTATTTCAGCATTTAACTTTATGTATTTTATAGTACTAAATAAATCTGTGGAGGGGGTCTTTATATAAACTTCTTTAAAAGTAGCATCAATATCCTTTTCTCCGTCATCGGTGTTTCTAGCGTGCACATGGATTCCTTCGTCCTCTATCTGTAATGAAGTTGTACTATAAATGGGTTTTAGTGATCCCCATAAACCTATACCACCTTTCCAATCTCTAGGATCAATATATAGTTTTTCTTCTTCTTTTACCTCTGGCAAGTGTGCTTTTTCGCAGATTTTTGAAATGCCTTCTTCATTAACTTTGACAATTGATTTATGGGCAGTACACCAATATTTAAAGTTTCCATTTCTGTGCTTGCCAATATTTTTAATTTTACAAGACACCATTTAAAAATTAAAGATTATTGAAGAAAAAAAGTGTAGTTCACTAAAATACAAAAAATAAATTAAATTTATCGCAGTTAGAAATTTTTTTATATATGCAAATAAAAGACTACTTTTTTAAAATAAAATATGTTCTTTATTACTTACTCTCTCCGATTTCTCAAGACGTGACTTCATTTTGGCCTCTAAAGATTTTTCCAAAGCATACTTTTCTATAAAGGAATCAAACAAAATCTTCACGACATTCCTGTTATACTCCGAAAGCCCTTGAATGGATTCCAATTTTTGGGTCAATGATCTATCACTGATTTCCCGGGACTGGAAAAGTTCAACCATGTAGATGTCCATCGCTTCGGGTATCCTTTTCAGGCTGCTTAAATTACTTTTATCGCATCGGATTTTTCAAATATGAATGTGTAATAGGCTTTATCAGGCTGTTTAATTTTAAATGACAAAGACTTCAAAACTTACCTTTCATTTAACGTCACACCATTATACTTTAACCCTATTTACCTTTCTTCCATATTAATGATAAAGGAGTTAAGAAACTGTACTTTACTAAAACAAAGTCAAGTAATACCTTGCTTCGCAGAACATGAGCATTAATTAATTTTTTTTAAAACAGATATTGTTTAATTCTCAAAATTTAAAAACAATAATTATGGAAATAAGTAATTTTCAATCTTTACTAGGGTTTTTATTAATAGTGCTTTTAGTACTTATTCCTTTAAATAAAGAACATAGAAAAAACGTTACAAAAAGCTATAAATCATTTATTCCCATGTACGGGATAATTAAAATTATAACAAAATGGTTTAAATATAAGTCTAAAGGAAAAGGGAAAGGGAAAGGGAAAGACTGATAATGAGATAATCTGTACAATATATTTTATATATTTGATTATCTCCCACATTTAATCACTGAAATGATTCTGTCTGATAATTCCTTAATAAAAAACCCTTCTGTAATTTTTAATAAAGAACTCGTTGTATCGCTAAATGCTATACGATATAGTGTGGAAATTTGTGAACTTTCATACTTGCGTTTAATTGGGCTACTTTCAAGAATTACAGATAAAAAAAATAATAGTGTTCAGGATTACGAATTTTCTGAAATCTATTTAGAAGCTTGGTCAATAATTAACAATTCTGTTGTCCTAAGAAAAGTTTTAAATGCACATTTTGAAATTGATTTAAATGCACCTGTTTTAGACGAAATAAATAAGGCTATTCATCTACGAGATTCTTATCAACATATTGATGAGAGAATTAAACAAGTTTTAGCTGAGAATGATTTTCCTGTCTTCGGCGCATTAAGTTGGTTCAAGCGTTACCCTAATTCAAATAAAGCGATATTCTGCTCAACTTATTCCGGGTCGTTTACTAATAAAAAAATGCCTAAAGTGACTTTTTCTAATGAAAAAGATGAAAATCCAGAAAATAATATCCAAAAAATTGAACTTACCAATATTGTCAGAGAAAGAGTAAAAGGTAAAAATGATAATTTTTTTGAATCAACAATTCATATTTCTAAATTGATGTATGATCTAAGTGATATAATTGAGCATATTGAAGAGGGTTTAAAGTGTGCCTTTCCGGATATTGATATGAAAGAAAGGCACAAATCAGATTTGATTTTTAGATTAAAAGGATTTATGGCAAAATAAATGAATACTCATTCTTCTAATGTTTTTTGTAAGAGTATTTTAAATTCTACTATTTGGGCTCAAAAAGAATAAATTAAGGATATTTTAAATTATATGACGGATTCACAAAAAATATTTGAAAACTACAAGCCATTAAAAAACCATTTTACAAAACTATCGCTTGCCGATTCTTTATACGTCATTTGGGCATATTCACAGAATTTTTCATTTAATAGTAAGATGCCTCAAGATATACAGGTAGCTAAATATTTTATAGATGCAGAAGATTTTATCGAAAAGAAATTTTTCCCTTGGGAATTAGAAATCATTTTAAGGGAAGTCATTATAAATTCTCCTGATAGAAGAAATAAGAAATCACTTAGAGAGTGGGATTACTTAAGAAAAATAGTCAATCAATTAAAGGATTTCGAAAATAAAATTTCAGAAATCTATTCGGAAAGAAGAAATGTCTATGTAGAATTATTTAGGGTGGCTCACAGACAATTTCCGTTACAAAATAAAATAGACACAAAAGACTTAATAAGGCATTATAAAATATTTTCTGATAAAGACTTAAAGCCAATTGTTGAAAATGAATTAAATATTACTGTCGATAAACTATATATTATTGGATTAATGTTTAGTGGTTTTTTTCTTAAAAGCCATAATATAATTTATCCTTTTAAAAGTGATATATCAATAATTGATGAAACTTCAATTGATTCATTTTTAAAATTATTCTCTATTGATTTTTCTGAGTTAAAGGAATTTTATGATAGCAACAAACAGTTTAATGATAAGTTTGCGTATTCATTTAATCCACTGAGAGCTCGACCTATTATTAAAAAGGAAAACACGAAAGGTGAAATTACATTATATGCACCAATACCACTATTAATCTTATTTAAACTTACATCAGGAATCTATTATGATCTCGTCAATTCAAATAAAAAGTTTGGCGAAAAGTTTGGATTTGCATTTGAAAATTATGTTGGTGAATTTTGTGTTTCTCAGAAATTAAATGATGGTTTCAAATTAATTAAAGGAGAAAAGTACAAAATAGGTAAGCGTGAGAAAGAAACTGTAGATTGGATAATTGAAGAGAAATCATCTTTGCTCTTTATTGAGTGTAAAACTAAGAGGCTAAAGAATATAGCTAAAGAAGGGCTTGAAGATGAGCAACCAATTAAACTTGAAATAAAAAAAATGGCAGAATTTGTATTTCAAGTCTATAAGTCAATCAAAGATTTTAAAGAAAACAAATATCCAAGCATAAAATATAATCCTGAGCAAGAAATATTCCTTATAATCCTTACTCTTGAAGAATGGTACCTTTTTGGAAACTTCACTGATGAAGAGTTATTTAAAGAAATAGAAACTTTGTTTTCACAAAGCGGTCTTCCTAAAGATTACTTGGAAGAAATGCCCTTTACAATAATTTCTACTAGAGATTTCGAATTGTTAATTCCAGTAATTAAAGAGGTTGGAATTAGAGAAGTTTTCAAAGAAAAATTATTAAATAAAGAGACCAAATCTTGGAATATGGGTATTTATTTATCAAATGCTTTTCCTAAACTAATTAATAATAATGATAAGACTTTCCAAGAAGATGCTTTAGATAAATTAATTAATCAAGTTAAACCTTAAGTTCAAACACCGTTCACGACCGGCTATCTAAATTATAAAATGAAAAAGTAATTTGTTTTACACATGTTTTACAGAAATCAAAAAAGGCAGCTACATTTCGTTGTAACTGCCTGATTATCTCAGTAGCGGGAACAGGACTCGAACCTGTGACCTTCGGGTTATGAGCCCGACGAGCTACCTACTGCTCTATCCCGCGATATGGGTTTAAAAGAAAAAATGTTTATAAAATGCCAACCATACATTGACCATCTTTCCTTTTGGACTGCAAATATACAACAGATTTCTATTTCTGCAATACGAATTGTTAAATCTTTGATTAAAACAATCCTGAAATAGTTCCTTCATCGTCAATATCAATATTTTCTGAAGCTGGGTGTGCAGGCAATCCGGGCATGCGCATCATTTCGCCAGTTATTGGGACTAAGAAACCTGCTCCTGCAGCTATTTCGATTTCTCTGACTGTAATTGTAAATCCCGTGGGTCTTCCAATCAATGCCGGGTTGTCTGAAAGTGACTTTTGGGTTTTTGCTATACAAACAGGAAGCTCATTAAGACCTAAATTGGTAATTTTCTTTAAATCAAGTTTAGCTCTTGAAGCATATTCTACTTTAGCCGCTCCATAAATTTTTGTGGCGATGGTTTCAATTTTTGATTGTACATCAGATTTCCAATCATAAAGAGGGGTGAAGTTTGATTTGTTTTCTTCAACAGCGGCCACAACTTCATTGGCTAAATCGATAGCACCTTTCCCGCCTTTGGCCCAAACCTCGGCAAGGGCTACTCTTACTCCTTTAGATTTTGCAAATGCTTTGATGGCTTCAATTTCTTCGTCGCTATCTGTGATAAATTTATTGATAGCAATTACAGGAGTTAACTGAAACTGAAGAATGTTTTCAAGGTGTTTTTCCAGATTAGGCAAGCCCTTCTTGAGAGCAGTTACATTGGGTGTTTTTAAATCATCCAATGAGGCGCCACCATGATATTTCAACGCTCTGATAGTAGCTGTGAGCACCACAACTTTTGGCTTTAAATCGGCACTTTGGCATTTAATGTCCAGAAATTTTTCTGCACCAAGGTCTGCGCCAAATCCGGCTTCAGTAACGGTATAATCAGATAGGCTCATGCCCATTTTTGTGGCAATAACCGTATTGGTTCCTTGAGCGATATTGGCAAAGGGACCTCCGTGAATAATGGCGGGGTTCCCTTCAAGGGTTTGAACAAGGTTTGGTTTTATAGCGTCTTTTAATAAAACAGCCATAGCGCCTTCAGCTTTTAAATCTCTTGCATAAATGGGTTTTTTGTCGAAAGTGTAGCCTACAAAAATAGCTCCCATCCTTTTTTTCAAATCGGTTAAATCTGTTGAAAGACAAAGAATAGCCATTATTTCTGAAGCCGCTGTAATGTCAAAACCCGATTCACGAGGTATGCCAGAGCCGGTGCCACCCAAACCAATGATAATATTTCTCAAGGAGCGATCATTGACGTCCATAACGCGTTTCCAAGCAACTGTACGTGCGTCAATCCCCAGAGAGTTTGTTTTACTTTGAATGTTATTATCAATCAATGCCGAAAGTAAATTATGCGCCTTTTCTATAGCCGAAAAATCACCCGTAAAATGCAGGTTGATGTCTTCCATAGGAATTACCTGTGCATAGCCGCCGCCGGTTGCTCCGCCTTTAATTCCAAAAACAGGACCTAAGGAGGGTTCTCTCAAAACGACAGTTGTTTTTTTGCCAATTTGATTCAATCCTTCAGAAAGCCCGATTGAAATAGTGGTTTTTCCTTCACCAGCGGGAGTAGGTGATATTGCAGAAACTAAAATTAGATTGCTGCTTTCAGCTTTCGTTTTGACTATAAGTGAAAGGGGAAGTTTTGCCTTATGCTTTCCGTAGAGTTCTAAATCATCAGGATTGATGCCTAGTTTTTTTGCTACGTCTGCGATATGGAGCGGAGTGGCCTTTTTGGCGATGTCTAAATCGGTCATAGAAATTATGTTCTGATTAATATTCTCAAAAATAGGGATTTTAAAACTTTTATTGAATGATAAATGTCAATGAAAGGAATTTTATCCCCCTTTGTCTATCTTTTTCTAGAGTTATTTCGACGTCCTGAACCTCGTGAAGACCTACCCTGCTGAAGTGTCTTTTCCACGTGATGGTTGACTAATGGAAAGTTTTCGTTATCCAAAACAGGAATTTGCTTGCCAATGAGTTTTTGAATGTCCTTCAAATAGGCTTTTTCTTCTGCATCACAAAAGGCGATGGCAATCCCGTCAGATCCTGCTCTTCCGGTTCTTCCAATGCGATGTACATAAGATTCAGGAATATTTGGAAGTTCATAATTAATTACATGAGTAAGGTCGTCGATGTCAATTCCTCGGGCAGCAATATCAGTAGCTACCAACACACGGGTTTCTTTTGATTTAAAACTGTTTAGGGCACGCTGACGGGCATTTTGTGATTTGTTACCGTGAATGGCTTGTGATTTTATACCGGCTTTTATAAGGTCTTTTACAACCTTGTCTGCTCCGTGTTTGGTGCGTGTAAAAACAAGAGCCCTGTCAATTTTTTTATCTGAAAGTACTTCTTTCAATAAATGCTTTTTGTTTTCTTTATCTACAAAGTACACTGCTTGATTGATCGTGTTTGCAGTGCTTGATACGGGTGTCACTTCCACTTTGGTTGGATTGACCAGAATGGTATTTGCCAGTTTCACTATGGGGTCAGGCATGGTTGCTGAAAAGAACAAGGACTGTCTTTTCTGTGGGATCTTGGCGATGATTTTCTTTACATCGTTTAAAAATCCCATATCCAACATACGGTCAGCCTCGTCTAGTACGAAAAACTCCAGTTGATTCAAATGCACAAACTTCTGGCTTATTAAATCCAACAGGCGCCCGGGGGTTGCAATTAAAACATCAATTCCTGAACGTAACGACTTCACCTGACTGTTTTGACTTACCCCACCAAAGATTACTTCATACTTTAGGTTAGTTTTGGCGCCGTAATTTTCAAAACTTTCGGCAATTTGTATAGCGAGTTCTCTTGTGGGGGTTAAAATCAAAGCCCTGATTGGGCGTTTACCGTTTTGATTGTTTTTCTGTTCACTCATTAACTGAATGATGGGAATGGCAAATGCGGCGGTTTTTCCGGTTCCGGTTTGCGCACAGCCTAAAACGTCTTTTCCCTCTAATGCGAGCGGGATGGTTTGTGCCTGAATGGGCGTGGGTGTTGTGTATCCTTCATTTTTTAAAGCCTCAAGGATGGGGCTTATTAAATTTAAATTTTCAAATGTCATTATAAATCGTAAAGAGTTTAAGACCGAATCTATTGAAAAAGGTTCACTGTCTCGGTCTTTGTGACAGGAAATCTTTTTTGTACTGCTTAAACTTTATATGTAATCTGGAGGGTTATTTCCGAAACTTAGGAAAGAAAAAGAGTAGCGATATCTGATTTTTGGTTTTTATAAACCACGATACCGGCGGCAAAGCTAAGCTATTTTTATGATAACAATCAATTTTTTTAAAGAGTTCTTATAACCTGAACATCTCTATGCTGAATATACGGATGAAAAAATAGCCGTACTTTTGTTTTTCAAATTCTTGTTATGCAAAAACACAAAGCCGGTTTCGTAAACATTATTGGCAATCCCAATGTGGGGAAATCTACCTTAATGAATGCCTTTGTGGGCGAAAAACTGTCTATCATCACCAGCAAGGCACAAACGACGAGGCACCGTATTCTGGGTATTGTTAATGGCGAGAATTTCCAGATGATTCTAAGCGATACTCCCGGAATCATCAAGCCTGCTTATCAGTTACAGGAATCGATGATGGGGTTTGTGAAGTCTGCCTTTGAAGATGCCGATGTGCTGATTTATATGGTTGAAATTGGTGAAAAGGAATTAAAGGATGAAGATTTTTTTAATAAAATCATCCATTCAAAAATTCCTGTGTTGTTGCTTATCAATAAGATTGACAAATCTAATCAGGAGCAACTGGAAGAGCAGGTGCAGCTCTGGACTCAAAAAGTACCCAATGCTGAGATTTTTGCCATTTCGGCTTTGGAAGGGTTTCAGGTCAAGGAAGTTTTTGACAGAATTATAGAACTTCTGCCCGAGTCACCACCCTTTTATCCAAAAGACCAGCTCACCGATAAACCGGAACGTTTTTTCGTCAATGAAACCATCCGTGAAAAAATCCTGATGCACTACAAAAAGGAAATTCCATATAGCGTTGAAGTGGATACAGAAGAATTTTTTGAAGAAGAAAACATCATCAGGATGCGTGCTGTCATTATGGTGGAACGCGACACTCAAAAAGGAATTGTCATCGGACACAAAGGGGAGGCGCTAAAAAGAGTAGGAGTGGAGTCTCGAAAAGATCTTGAGAAATTTTTCGGTAAACAAGTGCATTTGGAGTTGTATGTAAAAGTGAATAAAAACTGGCGCACAGATGCAAGACAATTGCGCCGATTTGGTTATGACCAATAGTGAAAAAAATCAGTTGCCTCCTTCAAGTAATTTATTTAAAACACCCTCAAGTTGATGTGCCTGGGGCATTCCTTTTTTGCGATTACTTCTTGCAATAAAATAAAGGCTAAACCAGGCAATAACCATTAAGCTCATAACTGCAATATGAATCGCAAAAGGCTGCTCCAATGACCAATTGGAATAAGCAAAAACTCCAAAAATGATAAAGATTCCCGCCACCACAAAATGCAGAAACATAAACAGAGTCCACAATCCCGGGTCGGGCCCAAAAAGTCCTTTCACTTTTGTTTCGCCATTTTCTTGTGGTTCAAACTCAATGTGAAGATGCGGGGAGTAATATTTTTTATAATCATTTCCAACATAAATCCATAAATGTTCATCTAGTTGCTTTATATAAAAGCGGGGTTTTAGATTTTTGTTTAAATTGACAACCCGTTCTGAGATTACATTCATAGACTCTTGTGTTATACGTTCAAAGCGTGGCCTAAGTTGAATTTGTTTATCAATTTCCATAACACATTAAATAGAAGTGCCTAAAATAGGAACTTGACGTAAAACTAACAACAAAACACGTACCTTTGCAAAAAATTAATTTCAAGAATGTCTGCAATTGTAGCTGTGGTCGGAAGGCCCAATGTTGGTAAATCAACCTTTTTTAACAGAATGATCAAGCGTCGTGAAGCTATTGTCGATGCAGTGAGTGGTGTTACTCGTGACAGAAACTATGGAAAAAGTGACTGGAACGGAAAAGAATTTTCACTGATTGATACAGGAGGTTATGTAAAAGGAAGTGAGGATGTTTTTGAAACAGAAATAGACAAGCAGGTTGAGCTAGCTATTGATGAGGCAGATGCCATTATTTTTATGGTAGATGTGGAAGCCGGTGTAACCGGAATGGATGAAGTTGTTGCCAAACTTTTGCACCGAACCAGTAAACCCGTTTTTCTTGCTGTCAACAAAGTTGACAATGCAAAAAGAGCGGCAGATGCAGCAGAATTTTATTCACTGGGATTTGAAAAAATATATACTATAGCCAGTATTAACGGAAGTGGAACAGGTGAGCTTTTAGATGATTTAGTTGAAACCCTACCTGAAAAAGAACAGAAAGTAGAAGATGAGCTACCTCGCTTTGCAATAGTGGGAAGGCCCAATGCCGGTAAATCTTCTTTCATCAATGCCCTGATTGGTGAAGAACGGTATATTGTAACTGATGTTGCAGGAACCACACGCGATGCCATAGATACCAGGTATAACAGGTTTGGTTTTGAATTTAATTTGGTAGATACTGCTGGTATCAGAAGGAAATCTAAAGTAAAAGAAGACCTTGAGTTTTATTCAGTAATGCGTAGTGTGCGTGCCCTTGAACATTGTGATGTTGCTGTATTGGTGGTCGATGCAACCAGAGGCTTTGAAGGACAAGATCAAAATATTTTTTGGCTGGCTCAAAGAAACAATAAAGGTGTCGTCATATTGGTGAACAAATGGGACCTTGTTGAAAAAGATACCCATTCTACCAAAAATTTTGAAAAGATGATTCGGGAGCACTGTGAGCCATTTACTGATGTGCCTATTGTGTTTATTTCTGCATTGACCAAACAACGTATTTTTAAAGCGATAGAAACAGCAGTTGAGGTATACGAAAATAGAAGCAGAAG
Organism: uncultured Planktosalinus sp.; assembly: GCF_963973675.1. Taxonomy (NCBI): domain Bacteria; kingdom Pseudomonadati; phylum Bacteroidota; class Flavobacteriia; order Flavobacteriales; family Flavobacteriaceae; genus Planktosalinus; species uncultured Planktosalinus sp. The sequence continues at coordinate 12,120 of NZ_CAXBAN010000007.1, forward strand.
AATTCCTACGAGTAAATTTAATGAGGTGATGCTAGAAGTTATAAACCATACCCCACCTCCAGCATATAAAGGAAAATATGTAAAAATTAAATACTGTACCCAACTGCCAACACCTCACCCAACTTTTGCGTTTTTTTGTAATCTACCTCAATATATTAAAGATCCTTACAAACGGTTTCTTGAAAATAAACTAAGAGATAAATTTGATTTTCACGGGGTACCTATTACAATATATTTCAGAAAAAAATAAGTAAACCCTAGGGATTTAGTTTTTAGTATGATTCAGTGTTTTAGTCATTATCATTTATAAACTCAAGTTGATCGCTTTCAATTTCCTTGTGTTTTTTGCCGCCAAATCGGTAAGCAATACTAAAGTTAACTAAATAGTCAGCAAATGCAGCATCCCCTATTCTGTATTCTCCTGTTTGCTGTGTAATGAGTTTATCAGAATAACTTTGAATTCTATTTCTGTAAATTGCAATTGGAACCGTCAAGTTAAAAATGAATTTGTTTTTGGCATAATTGACACCCGGCTCTAAAGAAACTGCATAACCCGGCCTTCTATAACCTTCACTTCCGCCAATAAGATCGCTTGAAGGAACGCCTTCGACTCTTCCGCCAAAGTAAATACCCAATCCCTTAATATTAGAAATGTAGGTGACTCCTAAAAGAGCAGCAAACTGATCAGGGCTTGAAAATTCTGAATTGCCGTTTCTGGTTAAAACGCCATTGGTTTCTGTAACATTAAGCATATAAAACAAAAATGTACTTAAAACAAAATGATCGCTTACAAAATGGTTTCCCTGAAAGTCAAGTGTTATTCCAAAACCTCCATCACCCGGCTGAATTGATTGATCAACAACAGCTTCTCGTGTTTCATTTCGGTCAGGACCTTGATTATAAAAAGTGTCTGTATAATCATGTTTTCCGGTAGGAAGTTTAAAGCCCAAACCTATTGCATAATTATAAGTATGGTTTTCAATTGGGTCAAAAAGCCAATATCCTGCACCAATACGGATATCAGCAAGTCCATATGCAGTAGTGTAGTGCCTTTCACCCAGTCCGTTTGGCGGGTTTCCTCCATGTTCATACATCGATGAGCGATCAAAATGAACAAAGGGTAGTGTAGCAGTAGCATACAATCGATTTGTGATACCATAGGTCACGTTAAAATCTAAAAGATTAGAATAATTAATCACCTCGGTACCATCTTCAACTCGGTGTGGTTCTTCATGATCACCTCTAAAGTGTCTGAAAGATTTAAAACGCCTGTAATTGATTCCGGCTAAAACTTCTCCTTTACTTAAATTAAATACATTGCCGAATCCTGTGCTGCAACTGGATCCTCCACGAATAGCAACACAACCCTGAGCAAAAATTTCTGTTGAAAAACAAAAGAGTAAACCAAGTGTTAAAAGTGATAACTTAAAATAGTTGAAATACATATGAATTGGTTTGGTTGGTTTTTCAAATGTAGTAATATTTGCAAATTAATTTTTAATACTTAATAAAAAATATTAAAATAGAATAATATATACATTTAAAAGGTAATTTTATTAAGAATATATGGGTATAGTATCATCAGATAAGTCATTTTTTTGCTACGTATTTAAGTATTTTTATTTTAAATGTATATCTATTAATTAATTAAACTATTTTTAAAGTTGATTTGATTCTAGAAATTGATTAAAAGTCAACAAAATTATGAGAATAGGTTTCTTTTTGTTTTTTATAATATTTACACTCACATCGCATTCACAAGTAAAATACTTTGAAATAACCGGACAGATTGTTGCCAACGAAACCGGGGAGCCACTGGAATCTGCAACAGTTTATCTTGAAAGGGAACGTGACAGCACTTTAAATACCTATACAATTTCTGACAGAAACGGGAATTTTTTACTTTCAGGAAAAACCTACGAAGAGGAGTTAAGCTTGTTTGTTTCTTATGTGGGGTATGCACCTTATAAACAAGTGATTGGTATTGATATTGAAAAAATTCAATTACCTGTTCCAATTAAATTGCTAACAGATGCAAATTCACTGGATGAAGTTGTCATTCGGTCAGTAGCTCCCATTACCATAAAAAAAGATACATTAGAATTTAATGCAGCATCTTTTAAAACCAGAGCAGGTGCTACTGTTGAAGACTTATTAAAAGAACTACCTGGTGTTGAAGTGGATCTTGAAGGCAATATCACAGTAAACGGAAAACCAGTAAACAAACTTTTAGTCAATGGTAAACCATTTTTTGGAGATGACCCCACTATTGCTACCCGAAACCTCACTAAAGAGATGATTGAAAAGGTACAGGTGATGGACACCAAGACTGATGCAGAAGCCTTTACAGGTGAAGAAGGTGACCAAGAAAATAAAACAGTTAATTTAACTATTAGTGAAGAGAAAAACAAAGGTACATTTGGTCGATTATCAGCAGGAGGAGGTACTGATGAACGTTTTGAATATGCCGGAATCGTAAACAGGTTTGATGGTGACAGGCGAATAAGTCTGCTAGGCGGGGGAAACAATACAAATTCGCCGGGATTTAGTTTTGGGGAAATTCAGAAAATGTTTGGAGGAGGAAGCACTGTTATGATGAATTCCTCAGGCGGTTTTCAAATTGATGATAAAGCATTTGGTTTTGGAAAAGGAATCGTTAATTCCAGAAGCGCCGGCGCCAGCTATGCTGATGCTTATGGAGAAAAAATGGATCTCTCAGCAGATTATTTTTATTCTGGAGCAAATTCAGTAGATGATGAAACAATTGAAAGAGAAAATATTTTTCCTGATACGCGTTTTTTCACAAATTCCATATCCTCTTCAAGACAAAGTAACGATTTGCACAGTACGAATATAAAGTTTGATGTAAAAATAGACTCAACGTTTTTAATTAATGTAAGACCCTCAATAAGTTATGGTACAACTGAAAATTTTCAGTTGCGTGATGAAGTCACTTTAGATGAAAATCAAGAAATCACTAATCAAAGTACGCTGGACAGCAGGACCAGTTCAACTTCAAAAATAGTTAAAAATGCACTCGATATTACAAAACGTTTTGGAGAAAGAGGTGCTTCTTTAACGATTAACATAAACAATGAATGGAATGATCTTGAAGGAAATGATTTGTTGAATTCAGTTACAAGTTTTTCTGAAGACCCAATAAACGACGAAAACAGAAATCAATTAACTGATAGGAATCAAACTTTGAATAGTTTTTTTGGAGCTATTAAATACACTGTCCCGATAATTGCAAAGGAACTCTTTATTGACTTTAGGTACAGCTATCGTTCAGATACACGAAAAAGCTTGCGGAGCACCTTTGATTTTAATGAAAACTCTCAGGAATATGACTCATTTAATTCTTTGCTTAGCACAGATTTTATATTTAAGAACAGCCGAAGCACCCCTGCAATTGGTTTGTCTTTGAGAAAAGAAGATTTTACACTTAGTGTAAGTGGCTCCTACTTGAACAGGATACTTGAATCTACAGATAAATTAAGACCTGCGTTGAGTGTAAAACAAAATTTTGAAGCAATTGAATACAACACCTATTTGAACTATAGATTTTCACCTCAAAAATCAGTTTACTTTAATTACAGTTTAAATAACTCACCCCCTACCTTAGAGCAACTTCAGCCCTTTGAAGATGTTTCTGACCCTCTTAATACAATCATAGGAAATCCTGATTTGGAACCTATCAACACACACAGAGCTTATGTAAGCTATAACAACTTTGATTTTCAAAAAGGGACAGGGCTAAATTTTTATTCTAATTTTTCAATCGTAAACAATCAGGTAACTCCCATCATCGTTTTTGATGAAAATCTAAAGAGAACTACAACATATACCAATGTAAACGGAAATTATAATGGTTATTTGGGAGGTAATTACAGCAAATCTATTAAACTTGATACAATCCATAATATTAAAATCAATACAGGGGTGTGGGGCAATTTAACTAAGGCTATAAACTTTAACAATGAAGAAAAATTTGCTTCAAAATATATTAGCTTAACCCCCAATGTCGGGTTTACTTATACTTGGAAAGATATATTGGAAATCAAACCCAGATACGGACTTAGTTTTAACAGAAATGAATATGATATAGCTATTTTTGGAGAAGAAGAGTTTATAAGCCATAACTTAAGAATTCAAACTGCTACATTCTTACCAAAAAACCTTGAATGGCGCAATGACATCAATTATAATTACAACCCAAACGTGGCAGTTGGTTTTCAAAGAAGTTCATTGTTTTGGAACAGTACGCTTGCCTATACCATATTAAAGGACCGGGGCATTATTACATTAAAAGCATTTGACCTTTTAAATCAAAATACAAATGCAAGACGTTCAGTAAGCCAAAATTATATACAGGATGTTCAAAGCACGGTACTTCAACAGTACTTTATGGTAAGCTTTAGCTGGAAATTCAATACATTGGGTAAAGAAGGAGAAACACAAAGCGACAGCCCATTTTTCTTTTTTTAACTTAATGTAGTAATAGTTTGATAAACTTTATTGATGTTTATCAAACCACCCCACGATATAACCCACTTGTCGTATTAAGTTTGACGGCCTGGCAGTGATGCCGTGACTAGCTTCCGGGATGCGAACCAACATAGCTTCTTTACCTTGTATTTTCAAAGCGTTATAGTATTGTTCAGACTCACTCATAGGTGTGCGATAATCATTTTCACCGCAAATAATCATCGCGGGTGTGTTGACATTTCCTACCAGCGAAATGGGCGAATGATCTAAATACTGAGCAGGGTCTTCCCATGGTTTTTTATTAAACCAATATTGATAATAAACAGATCCACCATCTGAAGTCAAGGCAAAGCTATACCAGTTTATCACGGGCTTGCTCACAACGGCAGCTGCAAAACGATCTGTTTTTCCAATGCTCCAACTTGTAAGCACTCCGCCACCACTGCCACCTGTAATATACAGTCTTTCTGTGTCTACAAAACCTCTTGCAATCACTGCGTCGATTCCGCTCATCAGATCATCATAGTCTTCACTGGGATAATTGTTGTTGATATATGCCGCAAATTCTTCACCGTAGCTGGTGCTTCCAC